>CAZDQR010000034.1:0-16927 GCA_964507315.1 uncultured Roseivirgaceae bacterium | reverse complement strand
AGAATATTGAACACTCTAAATTAGTATGTGCCTAAATGACTATCTCTAAACATTTATTTCGGTACATAAAAGTTTTCATTCGTTGCAATCTCCAGATAGGTTTAAATCGTGGTTGTACCGAATAGCCTTAAATAAATGCCACGAAGAAGAACGAGGTGTTTTTCGCAAGAAAATGGTTTCCATGTTTTCTTCCAAGGAAGATGGAGTAACAGATCAGATTTCAGCGATTGAAGATGTTGATGCTTCAGGGCCAGATAGGAAATTGCAGAAAAAGGAATTAGCTGAATTAGTTACTAAGTGCCTAAATCAGTTAAGTAGTGAGCAACGAGAAGTGGTTATAATGAAGGAATACGAAGGCTTAAAGTTTAGAGAAATTGCAGAAGCCCTGGATATTTCTGAAAATACAGCAAAGTCGAGGTTGTATTACGGACTAACCGCTTTGCGAAAATTGATGACAAAAATGAATGTAAACCAAGAAACTTTGGATTATGAGCTTTAAACCAACAAACGAACAGTTAATTGATTTTGTGTATGGCAATTTGCCAGAAACAGAACGATTACAAATAGAACAAGCGATTAACGAAGATGCTTCTATTAGAGCAGAGGTAGAAGCACTTAATGGGTCTAGATCGTTCTTGCACAATTTGGAAGATGAGGAAGTATTGGAACCAGAACGATTGATCTGGGAGGTTACCTCAAAGAAAGAAAAGAAAAGTGCTATCTGGCCAATTTTGGCTGTGGCGGCTTCTCTCACTTTATTATTAATGATAGGGTATGCAACCCAATTTAAAGTTTCTTATGGTGGTTTTGAGTTGGCTTTTGGGAATACTGCACCTGTTGAGCAACCCAATGCACTAACCAACCAACAAGTCCAAGAAATGATTAATAGGTCGATTGTGGCTAATAACATAGATTTTGTAACTCAGTTGGATGAGGCTGAATCTGAATTTAAAGCTCAACTAGCTGCAAATAATAAATTACAGCGTAGAGATATGAAGCGAATTGCAGCTAACTCAAAAGAATTGCCTAAGGCACAGGTAGATGCTTACATTGCCCAACTTAGTGATGCCAATCGAACAATAATTAATGATTTTTTTGAGGTGTCTGCGTTAAAGCAACAAGACTATGTAAACTCAATTTTGACTGATTATTTCGAATACATGGATCAAAAACAAAAAGATGGGTTTAGAGTTTTACAAGCTAATATAGAAGATGTGGACTTTAAGAATGATATGAGAACACAACAAACCGATCAAGTGATTGCTAGTATTTTAACTACGGTGGGTGGAGGTTCTATGGGACAGTAATGTAGATGCGAAATACAAAATATGAAATAAGAAAGGGAAATATAAAACTTAAAATATACTCAAGATGAAACGATTAACAACATTTTTACTAACAACAACCCTTATTTTTCAAGGGGTTATTGCCTTGGCTCAAATAGATGAAGCTAAGATGGAAAGAGATTTGCGCGTGGCTTCAAATGTGCTAGAATCACTTATGAATACTGATAGTGATTTCAAATTTGGCGGTGGAGAGCCTGAAGGAAATTATGTAGAAGGCTTTGGAGTGATTTTTACGATTGACAATCCAATGATGTTTGGGTATAAATATAACCTGAAGTACGATTTAATTGCGAAAGAAGCTCAGAAGGAAGCACAGCTCGCTATGAAAGAAGCTCATAAAGTACAACGTGAAGCTGAAAGAGCCTTAAGAGGACATGCTAGAAGTGCTGAAAGCAGTAATCCGGTTTTTGTTCCAACACCACCTGAGCCTGTTGTAGGCACTTTTAAAATAAGTGGGAGTCAAAAGGAAATTGACGAGCTTATAGTGAAAAATGAAAATGAGAGTAAAGAATTTACAAAGAGTTTGAAAGAAGCATTTAAGGTTTTTTTAGTGGACTATAGCCAGCTTATAAGTCAGTTAAAGCCTGCCGATAAAATTTTGCTATCAACAAAAAATGGGTCTTCAATGAACTTTGTTTTTGTGGGAGGTAAATCTGGGAATCTTGAGAACAATAAGAGCTCAATAATAAGTGCTGAAATGTTGGTAAAGGATCATAGAGATTTTAGTGCGGGTAAACTATCAAGAGAAAAGCTTCTCTCTAGAATAAAATTTGTAGAAAATGCCGAAATAGTGAAGAAACCTGATTTGGATTTATTTAGTAACATGCTGAAAACCACATATGATTCTAAGTACACAGAAACCTATTTTATGTCATCTATACCAAAGTATGAGGTGTTAACCGGACTTGGCGTAGTGTACTCTGTTAGGGTTTACTCTTCTTATAGTGATGGAGGGCTGTTTAAAATGCCGACCATAAATAAAACTGGTATGAGTGAGGAAGAAAGAAACAAGGCCGTTGAAGAGATGTATCCTCAATTTACCGATAGTTTTAAAGAAAGTATAATTCGATATGGAAGCACTATTAAAAGTTTAAAGAACTCTGATAAGCTTATAATTAAAGTTAAGATGACCAAGTGCGATACCTGTACATTCCCATCTACAGTAGAGTTTATGGTAGATCAATCAGTGCTGAGGCAATTTTCTACTGGTGGGCTTACATTAGCTAAAGCGAAGGCAAAAGTTAAACTCAAATAAATTGTTATTCTATATCTAAATGGATAACAGGTAGCAGTAAAAAACCATTAAGTGAGAGCTTAATGGTTTTTTTGTACATAATATGCTGGAAAACACGTTGATAATGAGAGAATGTGTTATTTTTCCTAAAATCTCCAACATGAGCCTGCGATTACTTTATATTATTTCCATTAGTTTGCTTTTATCGAGTAGTGTATTTGCACAGGAATCTATGCCTAAAACTAATTCAATTGATGCAAATGCTAAAATTGATAAGAAGAAGGAGCGGCCAGATAAGCAGCGATATAAAACCATTATTAAAAATGATACCAAGGGTATTTTATATGGCAATAAGTGCTTTGAGGAATTTACGCAAAGCATTGGTTTTCAGTATGCTGTTCAAAACAGTAATAGCTCTGGAAGCTTAAATGGAGCGGCTCGATTTTTTCATAATGCAGGCACTAAAACGGCTTTGTTTTTTACTGCATGGCCTTGGTGGAAACTCCGTGTAAACAAAAAGAAAAAGGACTGCCGTAAACTCAGTGGCGACTTCGTTGGCTAGCCCTTCTCTTCTCAACCTTATTTGTTTTACAAGAGGTGATATTTGTTTTTTTTCTAGTCGAGTTTAAATGAAATGGGTAATATCATTTTAACATCTAAGGGTTTGTCTTCACTCATTCCAGGGTTCCATAAGGGCATTTCCTTGATTACTCTAATCGCTTCTAGGTCACATTCCTCGTCTATTCCTTTTACCAATTTAGCATTGGATATTGAGCCATCTTTTTTAACAACAAATTCGATTAGAACTTTTCCAGAAATGCCAGCACGCTTAGCTTTCTCAGGATACTTGATGTTGGATTGAAAATATGAAAACAGTGCCTTTGTGCCCCCATTAAATTCTGGCATTGCTTCTGCGTTAAACATTGTGTCATCCAACATTTCTAATTCTAATACTTCTGTTACATTATCTAAATTTGTTTTTCTCGAAAAAGAAATAGGTAGCACCATTTTTACATTTACCGGCACGCCCTTTTGTGATCCAGGAGTCCATTTTGGAGAATTTTTAACTAATTCAAGAGCGGCTTTATCAAAGGTTTCTTCTAATCCTCTAATTACAGTTGCTTCTTCGATCCTACCATCTTTGGTAATAATAAACTGCACATATACTCTTCCTTTAACTTCGGCTAATTTGGGATCTTTAGGGAATTGCAAATTGTTATTTACGTATTCATAAAAAGCAGGCATCCCTCCTGCAAAGGTGGGCTGTTGATCTACTTTGGTAAAGATGGCTTCGTTGCTTAAGCCTTTTAATGCCATCTCGTCTTGATTGGTACACGATAGCATTAGAGCTAAAAGGAGTGTACTTACAGTTGTAAATAAATTTTTCATAAGGGTTTCTATTAGTTTAATTTAAAATTGATTGGTATGGTCATTTGTACGTTTACAGTTTTACCTCTCTGTTTACCAGGGTTCCATTTAGCGGTCTTTTTAAGAATTCGTATGGCCGCAGCCGGCTCCTATGCCTCTAAGTAGTTTTATATTACTGATAGCACCATCCTTGCCGATTATAAATGAAATGATTACTCGGCCTTCAATGTTCATTCTTTTAGCTTGAGATGGGTATTTTAATTTTTTGCTAAATACTTTGTAGAATGCTTGCATGCCACCGGGGTAGGTTGGCATCTTTTCTACAATTACAAAGGTGTCATTAACAATCTCATCAGGAATATCTTCTAATTCGGGTAATTCATTGATTGTCTCCAATTCAGTAAAGGTGTTATCTATTAGATTCTTTGTTTCTTCAATGAATAATTCGTCATTGGGTACCTCTATCACTATTATTTCTTTAGGTGGAGGAGGAGGTGTTGGTTGATCGGTTAAGGGAATAACAAATGATTCATCCGGGTTGAAGTTGCTATTAGTAATAACGAATCTGTCTCCAATGTCATATGATTTATATTCAAAAGCAAACAACACAAGGCTTAAACTAATTGCGAAGCCTATGTTTAAAAATAAGCTTGATTTCTTTCTTAAGTCGAGTTTGGGGTTTTTCTTATTTTCCATAATGTGTTTGTGATTTTAATGAACTATTTATTTAGTTTTAGTACCAAAAAAAAGGGTGAACTCAAGTTCTTAGCTAAGCCTAAAAGTAATAGGGAGCACCATCCTTACTTTTACAGCTGTTCCTCTCTGTTTGCCAGGGTTCCATTTTGGAGAGTTTTTAATTACTCTCATAGCTTCTTCATCACATCCTGCACCAACACCTCTCATTAGTTTTACATCGGATATGTTGCCATGTTGGTCTACCACAAACTGTACAAATACTTTTCCTTCTACGCCCATTCTTCTTGCTTGTGGGGGATACTTCATTTTTTTACTTATGTATTTGTAAAAGGCCTTATTGCCACCTGGAAAAGAAGGCTGTTTCTCCACTATATTAAAAATTTCATCGGCAACTTCGTCATCTTCAGGCTCCTCAAAAATGGCTTCTTCAATTACTGTTTCATCGGTAATATCAATATCCAAATCAACTTCAATATCTTCCTCTATTTCTTCTTCATCCGGAACCACAATAATTTCTGGCTGCTGAATTTTTGGAGGAGGAGGAGGTAATTGTTCCGTTGGAGGAATTTCTGCCATCTCCTCAAAATCATCATTAATGGCTGCGAGTTCCATTAATGAACCATCATCGTACGATTTGTACTCAAATGCAAAAAGCACTAGGGAAAGGCTGATAACTAAACCAATGTTTAAAAATAAACCTGACTTTTTGCGTAAATCTAGTTGTGGGTTTTTCTTGTTTTCCATAATATAACTATTTGTTTAATTATAAAACTAAAACAATAGTTATGCAAAACAAAATAAAACCCTTAGAAATATTTCTAAGGGTTTTATTGATAGATAAGTCCTATAATAGAGTTTTAGCTCAGTTTAAAAGTAATAGGTAGTACCATTCTTACTTTTACAGATTTTCCACGTTGTTTACCTGGGCTCCATTTAGGAGAGTTTCTAATTACCCTAGCTGCTTCTTCATCGCAACCAGCACCAACACCACGAATTACTTTTACATCTGTAATATTGCCTGATTTATCAACTACAAACTGTACAAATACTTTACCTTCAATGCCCATTCTACGTGCTTGAGAAGGATACTTCATTTTCTTTTGAACATACTTATAAAAAGCGCCCATACCACCTGGGTAGCCAGGTTGTTTTTCTACAATTGTAAAAATTTCATCGGCAACTTCCTCTTCTTCAGGTTCTTCAAAAATGGCTTCTTCAATTACAGTTTCATCTGTAATATCAATATCCAAATCAACTTCAATATCTTCCTCTATTTCTTCTTCATCCGGAACTTCAATAATTTCTGGTTGCTGAATTTTTGGTGGGGGTGGAGGTGGCTGTTCCGTAGGAGGGATTTCAGTCATTTCTTCAAAATCGTCATTAACAGCTGCGAGCTCCATTAGTGAACCATCATCGTACGATTTGTACTCAAATGCAAAAAGCACTAAGGAAAGGCTAATAACGAAACCAATATTTAGAAATAGACCCGACTTCTTAGTCAAATCTGCTTCTGGTGATTTTTTAGCTTCCATTTATTTATTTTTTCTAAAGTTACAGTATTATGTAAAACCAAATATAAGCACTATTAATTAATACTATGTATGGTTCTTAGGTAAAATCTTTGCGATTCCTAAGAATAATCCATATCCAACTAAGGTTCCTACACAATCGGCAGTTAGGTCTGCAAAATCGTAGGATCTTTGTGGGATAAAAGATTGGGTTAACTCAATTATATACCCATAGGCTATAGCTGCACCTATATTTAATATGACGGGTTTTGCTCTAAAGATGTTTAATCGGCCATAATTTGTGGCAGTTAGGCCTAAATACACCAGTACACTAAATAGGATAATGTGTACTGTTTTATCAATACTGATAAAATCCCAGCTAACCTTTGGTATTAAGCTACCGGGTAATAGAGTAAGTATTGCAATAAAAAATACCCAACCGAAATAGAGCCAGGTACTATGTTTATTTATTAGCTTGAGCATAGTGTTTCTGCAATTTAACTAACAAAGCATTTGTTAATTACAGACCAATTACTGCTTTATAGGCATCTGCATCTAAAAGTTCGCCCATGTCTGCTCCGTCTTCTATGCTGGCTTTAACCAACCACGTGTCATAAGGAGACTCATTAATTGATTCTGGGCTATCTTCTAAGGCTTCGTTAAATTCATCGATGGTGCCAGAAACTGGCATAAATAAATCAGATACTGTTTTAACAGCTTCAATAGTGCCAAATACGTCTCCGCTTGCCACTTCATCACCAACGGTATCTACTTCAACAAAAACAATGTCACCAAGTTCTTTAGCTGCAAATTCAGTAATGCCAAGGGTCATTGAGTTGCCTTCTATTTTTACCCACTCGTGATCTTTGGTGTATTTTAATCCTGCTGGAATATCCATTTTATTAATCGTTTAATAGTAAGAAATTTATAGGGTCAAATCTACATTGTTTTTTAAATGTTACCTATACTAAAAGGGGTGATTTAAGAGAATTATTTTATAATGAAAGAATCGTAATTTGAGTAAGAACCTTACTGGGCGAGGCTAAACCTTACTTGAACCCCAAAGGAGCTAGTGCTTCTTTTAAAAGAACTTGATATGCGAGGCTCGTTTATATTACGTTCAAAATAAAATTGTAAGGTTAATCTGTTGTTAAGTGAATACCCAATATTAGGCCTTAATTGTAAATTTACATTGCCGCTTGTTATGGTATTTACAGGCTCTTCTTCCGAAGAAATGCCATCGTTATATTTTCTCTGTATGGTTTTTGTGTCTTTAAGACTAAAGTCCATTCTAAAATCGAGATCGTTTTTAAGGGTTGTTGTTCGGCCTTGTATTTTAAAAGGAATTTTTACGTTTGCCTTGGTAAAACCAAAGGAGATTACGAAGTCCTTGCCTTGGATTTCTGTTATTTGTGTATTAGCTAAATTAAGTGCTAAACTTCGTTCTGTTTTGTACTCAATAGAGGCGTTTAATCTTGTTCTAGTTCTAATCGCAATTTTTATGAGCGGGGCAAATCGTTCGGTTATTAGCACTTGATTAAATACATAAGTGGGCACTAAATTGCCTTGATCGTTTACAATAGTTGCTGCTTGCTGGTTTTCAATATCGTTGCTTAAGGTTAAATCGTCTGCTCTATTATAATAAAGCGAGTTGGCATAATTAGCCACACTAAAGGACGAAACATAGGCATGTGATATAGTTATAGAAGAAAATTTCTTGCGTAGGCTAGCAATTTTTCCTAAACCGCTATAATCGAGTCGCCAATTGGGCATTGGGGTTTTAGGGAACGAAGTTAGCCCAATGGTTTCGGCATTATTGCCTCCATAAGCTGCAATAAAAGCAGGTATTAACACATCCTGATTATTAACCGTATATAAAGTGTCGTTAGCTGCAGTGTTTAACCTGCTTTGGATAATCTCTCGGTTTTTAATAAACTGTTCAAATACGAAAGATTCATTTCCTGATCTATCATCTAAAAAGGATGTTTTAATCGCTAAGAATGTTATGCTATAACTACCAGACCGTGAAGGTGCATAAGATTCATAGCTTTGGCCTAAAGAATTAACCCGATAAATTTCTTGATATTGTGATATCTTGTTTTTCTTAACATCTATTTGAATCTTAAAATCTTTAAATGGTTCGATGGTTGCTTTAATGTTTAAATCTATGGTTTGGGACTGCTTAAAAGGGTCGTTTAATAAGGAATTTTTAACGAGCCATCCATTTTCTGCTGCACGTGTTCTTATAGACGCATCTTGGCTACCTAACACAAAATCCCATCCAGGGGCAGCCCATGCTGTGTCCATGCCAAATAGATATGGGCTTTGCGTAAATCCCGAAAGGGTGGTTCCTTCTTTAATGCTATATGTAGCATTGATAGATCTAACCATCATTAATGCTCGTAAAAAGGCTTTTCCTGCTTTTGATTCAGATTTTTTAACTGTGTCAGCTGGTTGAGTTCTTGATCTACTAGATCTCCTTCTTTTAGGGGAGTTTATGGTTTTTAAATAAGGTATTTTATTATACAATTTAACAAGATCAAATTTACCTGTAGTGCTAATAGTTCTTGAATTCTCAATTCTATTACCTAGTGTATCTATTTGGTTTAATGCGGCAGAGGTCCATTTGTAATTAGTGCTATACCTAACATCCGCATTCATCCAATCGGTGATTGGTAATTTATCGAGAGGTAGTTTAAGGTTAACGCCTACTTTTTGATTGAAATTTTTCATTCGGCCAAAACTTCTTAGGTTGGCCACAATAACTTCTTTACTTCGATCGGTAACTTCACCATCGGGTTCATCTACTAAAGATCTTACTAATGCCGAATAATCAAATGAAAGAGCCTTTGTGAGGTTCCATTTTATGCCATAAATTCGATTAAAACTAAATGCTTTTTCATAATTAGGAGCAACTCCATCTATGGATAAATCTTTGTTTCTGTATTGGGTTTTTAAATAGGTTCGATCAAGTTCTGCTCGAACCGTAATATTAGATGGTGCGAAATTAAAATTGAGGGTTTTTATTAATTTTACCCAATCTGATTTTAGACCTTCCGTATTTTTAAAGGGCTCATATACCAATGGTTTGGGATTAAAATTATAATTAATAGCTCCAGCATATTTTCTTAATTGGTAGGATTGAATACGTGAGTTAGACTGTGTTCTGTCGCTATAAGCTAAAGAAACACTAAAGTTTTCAACATTATAAATTCGGTCTATTTTATCAGGGTTGGTTTTTTCCTTACGCATGTTAGATAAATTTAAACTTCGTCTGGTGGTATTATCAATTACTGCGTTTCTGTAGGTGTCTTGTTCACTAATATCTCCTTTCCCTTTTAGGCTGCTTTCAAGGGGGATATCAGAATCTAACGGATCGTAATGTGGGGTAATTGTTTTGTTCTCATAACTTGCAAATACGGGTATTTTAATGCCGGTTTTAGAAGGTAAAAATTTATCTAAATTAACATTACCTGAAACATCATAATCGAAACTCGTTTCTTGGGTTCGGTCGGATATTTTTGATTGTACACCGCCAAACCCAAAGCTGGTATATCTTGTAGAAGCAGAAATAGTAGCAAAATCTGCTAATTTAGCATTAATATTTGCTTTGCCTGCCCAGCCTGCTTGCCTGTTAAAATCTGTTACACGTAGTTCATTGGCCCAAATACAAGCACTTAACGGCTGCTGATCTGCACTTTCTGGGTTTCTCATACCAATCATTATACTAGTAACAGTGCTTAATTTTGGATTACCAACAATGGTTAATTTATACTGGTTATAAGAGGAAGAAAACGGCAGGTCTAAACTTACGCCAATTGCGTTCCTACTCGCTTTAAGTTTATAGAGCTCAGAAAAAGGTACATCTAATTCATTCGCTTTTGGCCAAATTTCAGTATCTAAATTTGTGCCTGGTTGTGTTACTTTCAGTGGAACTTCAATCTCGTAATAATTATCGAAGCCAGAGCCAAATCTCATAAACCCTCTTAACTCATCGTCTTGTGCAGTTTGACTTTGTGCATGAAAAAACATTTTTATTCGGCCGTAATTAACCAAGTTCATATCTACATTTTTAAACGCAGCTTGTGCATTTTTATCAGGTAAGTTTTCTATACAAAGCTGAATAGATTGCTCGTTTAAGCTTCGCTCAATCACAGAGGTATTGTCTCTATCTCTTTGTATTCCGGGAGGTAAAACATAAGGAATTTCGGAGGAGCCTCCTTGGCTATTTTCTTCTATGTTTACTACTGAAATAGTAAGGTTAGAATCATGTGATTCAGGAATTTGATCGAAACGCTTACTTTCTAAGTTACCCGTGAATTTACGCCACTGGCTGCCCACAAATCTAAAATTAGCAGTTCTTAATACCACTGGCTGAGCCCAACCGGTTAAATACATACGAATGTATCGTATAGACTTAAATCCCGAAATATTGCCTACTGCTTTATCGGGTTGGGAGATAGGAATTCTAAATAAATACCAATTTACTTCATCGCCTGTACGGTTATCAGTAACCTTATCCATTACATAGCCTTCGCCTACTTTAAGTTGGCCAGGCCTAAGGTCAACTTTGTACTCATAATATTCTTCTAAATTGCCTATGGTGTGGTCATTATTCAAATCTTCATTATCAGGTAAAGTGTTGCCCGAAGGAGAATAGGGGAGTGTGTTACTAGATAAATCGGGCGAGTTTTGATCTATGCCATTAAAATTTTTGTAGCGTTCTAATATTTTAGCATTTTCATCATCATGGCGCTCACTTAAAAAATACTCGAAATCATCATTTGATGGATCAGCTCTAATCTTATCAATTACATCTGGTTGTAAGCCTGCAGGAAGTTGGCCTAATTCAGTTTGGAATTTCACTAATTCTTCCTCATTATTCATTCCATCTAAGCCAACATCTTGATTTATCCTCGCTGCAGGTTCGTTATCAAAAGCATTATTTATGTATTGGGCATTGGTTACATAGCCCCAATTGTTCTCACTTATAGTGGCTGCAGCCTTGTTCCCATCGGAAGGAAGTCCGTTTTCGAAGGCCATTTTACGGTCACGCATTACATCTTCGGATACATTACCAAGGTTAAAAAACATTTGACCCCCAGTAACATTGGGTTGGTTAAAGACCCCATCGAGCACCACATTATTGCCACTTGTACTTTGTAAGAAAGGGTCCATTAACCAAAATTCGATGTACTCAATATTTGATTTATCAAAATCTACTTCAGTAGTAACCGGAGCCGTTATACCACCCCAATTGCTTTCGGGGTTCTTAAGTAATCCTGCCGTTGTAACATCTGGGTTTAGGTTGTACACTCCTTTTTCAGCCGGGTAATAGGCAATGTCAAATGTGGGAAAGTTGGTATTTATAACTTCTCTATCTCTTTGAGGAAAGAGCTCTTGAGGAGAGATTGGCCTAACAAAGTGATTAGCCAAATCTTCATCATTAATGTTTTGAGGCTTTGACCTTCCTCCAGTGCGGTAGAATACATTATCGATACTGTACCACGATAATTTTGCTCTTTTATACATGGCAGTAATATCATCTTGAGCTCCACCACTAGGGTCAAACCTATTGTCTTCAGTTTTGGGAGTAGAAGCATGTTTCCAGCGGATCCAATTGCTCATGCTATAGGGAGTTGCCGTATTTTCAAAATCATCTATGTAAGAGGTACCCTCACCATTTACTAAATTTGAAGTGCCTGGTAATAATTGTGCAAATTCGCCATTTGCTGTAATCACAGATCGTTCTTTGGTTTGAATTAATGGAATGGCATCAACAATTTTTGTTATAAGGATAGATTCTTTTTTATAATTTACATCAAAGCCATATTTTGTATTCTTTGGAGGCTCTTCGCCAATAGTTGGCCTCGATCGTAAAGGCCGTTCGAAATGATGTAAAATGGTAGCTCCAAAAGTGATATCATCAGTTAAACGATAATCTGCTCTAGCTCCAAGGAGGGTTCTTGATTGAAAGTTGAAAATGTCTGCTTTTTCATAGGTAACTTTTATGGCTTTACCAGAATTTATAATGCTCTCGTTTAGAATTTGAACTTTTCCGAAGTTGTAATCCACTGTAAAATCAACGCCTTCCACCAAGCGTATGCCTCCAGCTGAAATTTCTACAGACCCTTTCGATATTTTTATTCCATTTAAGAGAATCTCACTAGAGGAACCTGCCTTATAGGAGCCTTGCATAAAAAATTTATCTTTATTGGTATCTTGTTGGGCATCTGCTTTGGTGGTACCATAGAGGGTATCATACACATATCGTTGCCTTAGCTCAAATTCAAAGGGCTCGAATTGGCTATCTAAATAATCGCCAAATGGCTCAACTACTGAAAAAATTATTCGACCATACGTAGTGTTTATGGTTACGCCTTCTACAAAATCAAAGTTGCCATCTTTGGGAGGATCTCCGTTTTGGTTTAACTTATCCAAGCCTAATAATTCTATAAGGGGTACATCAGTCGTATTTACACCTTCGTTTATACTTGGTTTTTCAGTGCCTGTTTTGTCATCTCTATACAATATGCGTAATTGAAAACCTTCTTTACTTACTTGGCTACCCCCTAAAGAGTAAATGTTTTTCATCATTAAATCCCACGTAGGAATGCGTTTACCGAAATTATCTAAAGTGCCTATTTTATTAGGCTTAAGCATTTTTAGATAGATTACTTCGTTTTCAGGCAAGGCTGCATAATCCTCAGTAAGCTCTCCTACCTGATGGCGAATTCCTTGGTATGTATATTCATACGCAACGGCTAATAATTGGTCGTTATTTAACTTGCTATTAAGGGATATGTAGCCTAATTGTTCGTTAAATGTAAACTCTCTAGCGTCCAATTTACGCGCTTGTAATTTATTATAATGTGTTGATTGAACCATGTTAAAAGGAGAAGACTCCAAGGTTTGATCAATGTCGTTTACATTTCTACTAATGCCTCTTAATTGCTCGAATAGGTTATTGGCGCTGTTATCACTAGGCACATCGCCTTTGCCTGAGCCACCAATTACACCTTGGTCTTTTTGGTAAATTACTCGTCCCTCACCCAAATCCATAAAAGCACTAATGTTTCGCTGGTTTTCGGTGTTGTTATTTAAGTTAATAATGTAAACTTCTACTCTATTAATTTGCACACTCGATGTTACTCTAGGTATGTTTTTAAGCCATTCTTCGTAATGGTCTCTAAAGAAATGCCCTAAAAAAAAGTGTTTTTGCTCATCATAATCCGAAGCCTTAATATCGAATTCTCTGGCTTGTACTCCGCCTGCATCTACTGTAATCTGGTCTTGCTTACCTCGTTGGGTAGAAGCTACACCTGTAATAAATAGCTTGCCAAATTGCAACTGTGTTTTTACACCAAATAGGTTTTGAGCACCAGAAATAAGCCCATTACTAATGGGCATGCTTATATTACCTATTTCTAATTTTTTAACTATATCTTCCTCAAAGCCTGTAAATTCAACTTTTAAATTATTCTGAAAATCGAAGGAGTTATTATTATCAAAATTGGCGGTAACTTTTAATTTTTCTCCGATTTTACCAACTACATTCATGCTTATTTGCTGGTCGAACTCAAAGCCTCCATTTTTTTGTTGCCTAAGTGGGAGCGATGGGTTGTGGATTCGTTGAAATTTTCCTCCAAAATCTAAGTTTACTAATCCTCGAGGATTTATTTCTACATAGCTACCTCCAAATATTCTATCAAAAACAGGACTTATGTAGATTTTTGGAATTAAGCGTTTGCCGGTTAAAGCTGTTTCTCCATCGGCTTCTGCTCCTCTGCCTTTCCAGTAAGATTTTAAAAGCATATCGGTTTGGTACTTATCGTACTCACTAAAACTAATGGATGAAATAGGGCGGTAATATATCGCTCCCATTCGTTCCGAAATAGTATAATTAAACGAAGTATCTATATCGTATTGTAGCTTAAGATTTGCAGGGTTGCCAAAAAGTAAGGGAGACGAGCTTAATTTATTGCTAAACGGATCACCAAGTCTATCACCCTGGTTAAAAGTAGGGCGAGTAGAAGGCTTATAAGTTTGATCAACGACAGGAATACTATCTTGCTTATTGGCTAAGCTGTCACTTTTTTGCTGGTACAAAGCGTACCCATTAAAGTTCATAAATATCCAGAGGAACACGAACAGTCCTCCCCTTAGCAAACATTCTTTATGATTGTATTTTTTTACCAAGCGTTACGTATGCTTATGAGTTTTGAAGTGCCTTCTTAATTAAAGTTTCTAAATTAATAGAAACCTCGCTCTTTTTAAGAATAGATTCAATACTTTTTTGGGCAGCATTTTTATTAATTCCCAAGGTTAGTAATGCTGATAACGCTTCTTGTTTTAAGGTATTGCTCGAACCCGAAGATAATTTAGACTCAGATGGCTCAAAACCCTCTTTTCGGAGCTTATCCTTAAGTTCTAAAATTGCTCTTTGAGCTGTTTTACTGCCTATGCCTTTTACACTTTGAATTACTGCCACGTCTTCGTTAATAATTGCCGATTTTATTTCTTCGGCCGAAAGCGAGGAAAGCATGACTAAACCTGTTGTTGGTCCAATACCAGAGACCGAAATAAGGTGAAGAAATAACTGCTTTTCTTCATTGCTGCCAAAACCAAATAGCGTTTGAGCATCTTCTCTTACATGCAAATAAGTATGCAGTTGAGCAGCTTCTTGTTCTTTGATTTGAGCAAAAGTATTTAATGAAATATGAATGTAATATCCGATGCCATTGGCTTCTATAATTACATGAGTTGGCTCCTTAAGAGCAAGTTTTCCTTTTACGTAGGCAATCATATTATTTCTTTAATAATTGTGCGTGTAAAACGGCTACGGCAGTCATATTTACTATTTCTCTAACGGAAGTTCCTATTTGTAGAATGTGCACAGGCTTATTCATACCAAGCAAAATTGGGCCAACAGCATTGGCTCCACCTAGCTCCATTAGTAATTTATAGGCAATATTACCAGCTGCCAAATTAGGAAAAATTAAGGTGTTTGCTCCTTCTGAAGCAATATCACTAAAAGGATATACTTCTTGTTGAATGTCAGGGTTTACAGCCATATTTGCTTGAATATCGCCATCTATTATTAGGTCTGGGAATTTTATTTTTGCTAGGGCAACTGCTTTTTGTGCCTTTTGAGGCACTTCTCCTTCGGAGGATCCAAAATTAGAATAAGATAAAACAGCAATACGTGGTTCCTCATTCGTAAAAATGCGAACGCCCTGTGATGTTAAATCTATAATTTCAACCATTTCTTCAGCAGTAGGGTTAAGTTGTACTGTAGTATCTGCAAAAAAGAAATCTCCTTTTTTACTAGATACGATAAACATACCAGACACTTTTTTAACGCCATCGGCAACACCAATTATTTGCAACGATGGACTTAAAGAACGGGCATAATCTTTCGTTAAGCCAGAAATAAAGGCATCAGCCTCTCCTAATTGAACCATCATTGGTCCAAAGAAATTACGGCTAGTCATTAATTTATTACATTCTTTATTGGTTAACCCTTTACGTTTTCTTTTCTCAAAAAGGATACTGGCGTATTTGGCAACGGTATCGCTATGTTTTTTATCATTAGGATCTATTATAGTGCAATCCGATAAATCTATTTTATACTCTTCAATTAGTTTATTAATTTTCGCCTCATTACCTAGTAAAATAGGGATGGCAATTCCTTCGGAAAAAGTAATTTCTGCTGCTTTTAAAATTTTGTAATGATCTGCTTCTGCAAAAACTACTCTTTTAGGGTCTTGTTTTGCTCTTGAAATTACATTAGATACAATTTTTTGATCAACGCCAACTCTTTCCTTAAGCTCGTTTTCATAGGCATCCCAATCTGTAATTGCCTCTTCGGCCACACCCGATTCCATAGCCGCTTTAGCAACTGCGGGGGAAATTGTATAGATTAAACGAGGGTCTAATGGCTTTGGAATTAAGTATTTTTCTCCAAAGGCCATAGTTCTATCTCCATAAGCTTTAAGTACTAAATCCGGCACAGGTTCTTTAGTTAAATCCGCTATTGCTTTAACGGCAGCTAACTTCATTGCTTCATTAATTTTAGTAGCTCTCACATCCAAAGCACCTCTAAAAATGTAAGGGAAGCCAAGTACATTATTAACTTGGTTTGGATGATCGGATCTGCCCGTTGCCATTAGTACATCTTTACGAGTTTGCATGGCAAGGTCGTAGGCTATTTCTGGTGTTGGGTTTGCCAAAGCAAATACTATTGGCCTTTTAGCCATAGATTTTAAATCCTCTGGCGTTAATATGTTACCTACCGATAAGCCAATAAAAACATCTGCGCCTTTAACTGCTTCAGAAAGGGTCTTAATATCTCTAGCAGTAGCAAATTCTCTTTTAGAGTCATCCATTACCTCTCGGTCTTGTCGAATAACTCCTTTACTATCGCACATAACAATGTTATCAATACTTACACCTAGGCTTTTGTAAAGTTTTGTGCAAGAAATTGCGGCAGCACCAGCTCCATTAACAACTACTTTAATTTTGTTAATCTTTTTATTAATTACTTCGAGTGCGTTTAATAATGCAGCCGATGAAATAATAGCCGTTCCATGCTGATCATCATGCATTACTGGTATGTTCATTTGCTCTTTCAGGGCTTTTTCAATTTTAAAGCTTTCCGGTGCTTTAATATCTTCTAGGTTAATGCCGCCAAAAGTGGGTTCTAATGCCTTAACGATTTTTATAAATTCGTCTGGGTCAGTCACATCTAGCTCAATATCAAACACATCAATACC
>CAZDQR010000033.1:0-17317 GCA_964507315.1 uncultured Roseivirgaceae bacterium | reverse complement strand
AAATTGCCTTTACGGGTTCTACCGAAGTTGGTAGAATTATTAGAAGAGCAGCTTCAGGTACTGAAAAGAAATTATCATTAGAATTAGGAGGAAAATCACCCTTTATTGTATTCCAAGATGCAGATTTAGATAGCGTGGTAGAAGGTGTGGTAGATGCCATTTGGTTTAACCAAGGGCAGGTATGTTGTGCAGGCTCTAGATTATTGGTGCAAGAAAGTATTGCTGAGAAGCTGTATGACAAAATTCGTAAACGCATGGAAACCTTGCGTATTGGAAATGCACTAGATAAAGGAATTGATATCGGTGCTATTGTAGCTCCTGTGCAATTAAAAACCATTGAAGAAATGGTGCAAAAAGGTGTTGACGAAGGAGCTGAATTATGGCAACCATCTTGGGAATGCCCAAGTGAAGGATGTTTTTATCCGCCCACCTTATTTACCAATGTAGCACCTGCGGCTACCATTGCACAAGAAGAAATATTTGGACCTGTATTAGTAGCTATGAGTTTTCGAACTCCTGCCGAGGTAGTAAAATTAGCCAATAATACACGTTATGGCTTGGCAGCAAGTCTATGGACGGAGAACATTAACCTTGCTTTAGACATTGCCCCAAAAGTAAAAGCGGGCACTATTTGGATTAACTGCACCAATATGTTTGATGCAGCTTCTGGTTTTGGAGGCTATAGAGAGTCTGGTTTTGGAAGAGAAGGCGGATTAGAAGGGCTTTATGAATATGTAAAACTAAAAGTGGAAGACGAGTTTAAATTAGCTCCTGAAACTAAGAAACTTACTGAGAAACTACCTAGCGGTGAAAATGGTATTCCATCGCTTGATAAAACAGCTAAATTCTATGTGGGCGGTAAGCAAAAACGACCTGATGGTGGATATAATACGAATGTGTTAGACACCAAAGGGAATGTAATTGGTGAAGTAGGTGTAGGAAGTAGAAAAGATATTCGTAATGCAGTGGAGGCAGCTCATGCTGCTAGCAAATGGGCTGGAACTACAGAGCATACACGCGCGCAAATCATTTACTATATGGCAGAGAATTTGGAAGCTCGAGCCACTGAATTTGCTGAACGACTTTCGTCTGCACTTAACCAATCCACTAAAAAATCGATGCAAGAAGTGGAGGCATCCATTGATTGCTTGTTTACCTATGCTGCGTATGCTGATAAATATGATAGCAGTGTGCATGCCACACCGCACCGCAATGTAACATTAGCAATGAAAGAGCCAATTGGTGTTATGGGCGTTGTTTGCCCTAACGAGGCTCCGTTAATAGGCTTTATAAATACAGTAATGCCTTTAGTGGCTATGGGCAACACGGTTGTGGTTATTCCATCAGAAACGGCTCCACTTTCGGCTACCGATTTATACCAAGTGTTAGAAACTTCGGATATGCCAGGCGGTGTAATTAATATTATTACTGGTGATAAAGAAGAGTTAACCAAGGTGCTTGCCAACCATGATGATGTGGATGGACTTTGGTACTTCGGCTCTAAAGAAGGAAGTTCTATGGTGCAAAATGCTGCTGCAGAAAATATGAAACGCACTTGGGTTAATTTTGGCAAAAACAGAGATTGGTTTAACCCTACCCATGTAAATGCACAAGACTTTTTAAGACACGCCACAGAGATTAAAAATATTTGGGTGCCTTACGGGGAGTAAATGGGCTCCAACCATAAACGTCATACAGAGGATCTTATCCGAAGTATCTTGTTTAATTCTGTGAGCAATTAATTATTATTCTCCATAATCATCCATCTTGGTAAAGATTGGAGCTAGAAAAGCTTATGCTTTGCAATGAATGACATGGTGTTAGACAAGTTTAAATTATAATAGAAATAGTTCAACTAATTGATTTTGTTATTACATTAGTAATACTATTATAAATTACAATTTATGAAAACAATTAAAGCTAACAAATCATATAATGCCCTTATTACCTGGTTTATAATATTACTTTCTTTGCTGCTTTTTTCGTATTATTTTCATTTTTCCCTTATTAGTACGGCTGTTTATTTTTTCATTTTTATTCCCCAGTTATTTGTACTATTACCTACTAAATACGAACTAAGTAGTGATCATCTCTTAGTAACAACTTGCTGGTTCTTTAAATCTATTCTTGAATTCAACAAAGTAAGAAGTTTTACTATTCACAAGCCAAATCGCTTTAGGCGGCTATTTTTTGGTCATCCTTCTGAAACCATATGGGTAAAGTATAATAAATTCGATGATGTGCAATTGTTTACAACTAACCAAGAAATTATTAATCGCTTGGAAATTGCTACCAAATAATAAATGCACTACCAAATAACAGTAATAGGTAGAGTACAAGGCGTATTCTTTCGAGCTTCTACGAAAGAGAAGGCTAAGGAATTAAGACTTGTTGGTTTTGTTAAAAACGAGGCCAATGGCAATGTGTACATCGAAGTGCAAGGTGCTAGAGTTGAAGAGTTAATTGTTTGGATTAAAGAAGGTGGCCCCAAAATGGCAAGGGTGGATGATACCATCATTGAAGAGGCGAAAGGACAGAGCTTTATAGAATTTAAAATCAAATAGTAATTTCCGTTTAGCAGGTCATTCCGAAGGTCACAAAGAACTCCTTTGGAGAATCTTAACCACTTTATACCCAATGCCAAGTTGAAATAATTATTATATTAGCAACTAAGTAATATTACAATTGCTCTGTATGAAAAAAGTAAACGCTAACATCTCCGTATTCTCACTTATTTTTTGGGTTGTTCTGGTAATTGCAGGAGTTATTTGGAACATCTCAATGTTTCCTCTTTTCTTTACCATTCAAATTTTGGTAAAAATGATTACCAAATATGAATTAGGGGAAGATAAAATTACGACTAAGGTATTATTTGAGAAAACTGAAATTGACTTAAAAAAAATTAGGAGCTATTCAGTTAAGGAGCAGAGTTTTTGGAAACAATTGTTTTTTGGATTTCCTGCAAAAACGATTGCAGTAAAGTTTAATAAATTTGATGATGCTGAGTTGTTTACAACAGATGAAATTCTGCTGAGCAAGTTGGAAGAGGCTTCTTTAAACGTATTGGCTTAACCTCGGTAGAGGTTATAGGTTTCCTTGTTTTACACAAGGGAATAACGCTTTGAACTAGTTAGCTTACTAAGCAGCGTTTACTTCTTGAATTCCTTTATACTTATAAATCTTTAATTGGAAGTGCTGCTCAACGTATGATTTAAGCCTATTTAGGATTAACTCTACTTGCTTTTCTCTATCAACTCCAAATACGGTAATTTCTAAAAAGGCCCTCATCACTACTCTGTTGTGTAGTAATTGTGTTACCCATTTCATAAATGTAACTTTCCACTCCGATCTATATTTGGTGTAATGCGAGTCACCATCAAATAGAAATGCTAATTGAACTTCGCCATGTTTATACCGGTAAATACCTGCCAAATCATTATAAAACTCTTCAAAGATTTGCGCATTTGTAAACGAAGCTGAGCGTATAGTCTCAATAGTAGTATCAATTAGCCCAAGTGGATTATGGAATGTTTCGTAATACTCTTTTACATATTCAACCAACCAATTAAGTAACTCAGTTTCAGTTCTAACTTGAACTTCCTTAAGAATATAATTCTTATCGGCCGGAAATAATTTTTTCCCTACGGCTATGTCGTTTGCATTTAAGCCAGCTAACTGAATAACTTTAGTATTGCTCTTGCTCATTAGGGAAATCATTAGATTTTACATCGGTTATATAAGTGCCAACAGCCTCGGTTATTACCTGCTGCAAATTAGCATACATGCGTAAAAAACGAGGTTTAAAGTCTTGTGTTATGCCAAGCATATCCTGCATTACAAGTACTTGGCCATCTACATTATGGCCTGCACCAATACCTATTACAGGTATTTGAATGGTTTTAGCCACTCTTTCTGCTAATGCAGCTGGAATTTTTTCTAACACTATTGCAAAGCAACCAACTTCTTCGAGCAATTGGGCATCTTTTAGCAATTTTTCTGCTTCCTCTTCTTCTTTTGCCCTTACTGTGTAAGTGCCAAATTTATAGATGCTTTGGGGTGTTAAACCCAGATGGCCCATTACAGGGACTCCGGCAGTTAAAATACGTGCTATGGAATCTTTAATTTCGGCACCACCTTCTAATTTAACAGCATGTGCACCTGCTTCTTTCATTATTCGGATAGAAGATCGAAGAGCTTCACCTGAATCCCCTTGGTAAGAACCAAAGGGTAGATCTACCACTACCAAGGCTCTTTCTACGGCTCTAATTACCGAAGAAGCATGGTAAATCATTTGGTCTAAGGTGATTGGTAAGGTGGTTTCGTGACCTGCCATTACGTTGGAGGCCGAATCTCCTACTAATAATACATCTATGCCGGCACCATCTAATAGGCGAGCCATTGAGTAATCATAGGCCGTGAGCATCGCAATTTTTTCGCCTTTCTGCTTCATCTCAAGCAGTCTGTGCGTAGTAACTTTTTTTAATTCTTTATGAACTGACATGCTATGTTAAATAAACGCCCTTTTCTTTACCTGTCATTTTTACAATGATATGTTCTGCCAATGTAGTTGATAGCTCATAACCTGTGTATTTGGGACTAATTGGGAAGGCAGTGTGGCTTCTGTTAATGAGTACCGCTACTTCAATCTTTTTAATCTTTTGATCCAAGAATGGCTTTAAACTATAAGCCAAGGTTTTTCCAGTATTAAGCACGTCATCTACCATAATAACTACCTTATTGGTTAGGTTTTTAGGGAAATCATCTTCTGGTATTGGTTCCGATGGCTTTTGCTTATTTAAATTAACGAGTAAAACCTTTGTTTTAATAGGAGAAATCTCTTCTAAAATATTCGCTAACAGCTGTGCGAGTACTTCGCCTTGTTCACAAATGCCAGCAAGTATTAGTTCTTTAACACCATAATTATTCTCATAAATCTCATAGGCTATGCGCCTAATTTTTTGATCTATTTGAGTAGCATCAAGAATAATGATTTGGTCTGGTGTTTTACCCATTATTTAACTGGTACGGCTTTACTATCTTTAAAAGTAGATAATATTACCATGGATTGCATATCAGCAATTACTTCAATATTACTGATTTCTTCTAACATTAATTTCTGATAATCAGCAATATCATCCGAAACTACCTTGAGCATAAAATCGGCTGTGCCCGTGGTATGGTGGCATTCAATTACTTCTTCTAATTTATTAATGGACTCAATAAATTTTTCAATGGTTTCTTTATTATGCTGTTTTAGAGAAACCATCACAAATGTGGTTACTCCCAACCCAAGTTTAGCCTTATCGAGCACGGCATGGTAACTTTTTATATAACCGGTTTGCTCTAGTTTTTTTACCCGTTCTAGCGTAGGAGCAGGCGAAAGACCAATATCTTTCGAAAGCTGAGAATTAGTAATTCGACCATCGTTCTGTAAAATCTTTAAAATATTACGATCGATGTTATCAAGTTTAAATTTGCTCATGTTGGTATTTTTACTAACGCAAAGTTAAGGGCAATCGCTCTAAGTATCTTTATTGGCCTTTGTTTTTCTGATAGTATTTATAATGTTCATACGTGCCTTCTAATGGTTTGCCCTGCGCCCTGTTTCTTAAAAACTTAAGCATTCCTTTTACATTTCCTCCTACAGGGTTTAAGCCTTCGTTTCCTCTTAAAAACATGGCATGGTTGTCATAGGCATCCATTTTTAGTTTAAACGATTTCATATACAAATACTGATAAGTAGCCAAATCGATACTTTTTTTTGCATTTTCAATCTCTACCTCAATAGGTACTTCAGTTGCCATAACCTCTTCTTTTAGGTCGGCTAAGGTAGCAGGTAGGGTTCTTATGGTAACGGATTGTAAATATGTAATGTCTTTTAGTAGTATAATTTTTAGGCCAACATCTTGCGTAGTTACAGAATCTGGAACTGCATATATTTTTGTTTTATACCCAATGTACGAGAAGTGCAGTGTGTCTATTTTTAAGATTTTTAATTCGAAGTTTCCATAAATATTGGAGGTTGTGCCTGTAGAATCTATTATAATATGAGCGAATGGAAGTGGTTCCATCGTGTCATCGCCATATACAGTTCCTTTAATAATTACTTCGTTAGATTGAGCTAACAACGCAGAGTTGATAAAGAGTAGAATAATAACTAAATAAAATGGTTTAGCCATACGTTTATAAAACTGTAATTATTGCTTTTTAAATTTAACCTTAATTTGTTTATTCCCTTTTATAGCTATCCCGTTTTCCACTTGAGGTGTCCATTTGGGCCCAGAGGAAATAAGTCGCATGGCCTCTGCATCGCAGCCAAAACCCAAACCTTTGGCAACCACAATAGAATTTAAAGAGCCATCGCTGTTAATACTAATATTTAAAACGACCGTGCCCTTTATATTATTATCAATGGCTTGTTGTGGATAGTTTAAATTTTTCGATATGTAGTTTTTTAATCCTGCTAAGCCACCAATTGGGCTAGGTTCTTTTTGGTCTTTTAATTTGATCGAACCATTTGCACTATTTTTTTTCGAAGCACGGGCGGTACTTGGCGCTGCCTGAACTACTTCAGACAGGCCTATGTCAGTATTGTTGGATTCACTAAGATTCCCTTCTGGCTGACCGTCATTAGAGTCACTACTTACATCCTCTTCTTGCACCGCAACAGTTGGCACATTTGGCTTGCTTTCTTTCGATCGAATGATTGATTTCTGTTTTTCTGCCGATGTGCGCTTAGTAGAATTATCTTTTACAGATTGGGCTATTTCATTGGCAGCACTATTAATATCATTTTCCTCACTTTCTGAAAGAACTATTGATTCTTCGGTAGGTTGTTCAATTTCGGAATCTACACTAGTTTCTTCTACGGGAAGACTTTCTTCGATAAGTTCAGCGGGGGTGTTAATAGCAATGGTTTCATTAAAAGCAGGTTTTGTAATAAACCAATAAGAAATACCTATTACAGCAATTAAAGCAACACTAGCTGCAATAGTCATATAATTTGGCATAAAAGTGTTTCTTTGCTTAGGGAGAATAGTCGCATTAATTTTATTGATTGCTGCCTCAACATTATTGGCTTGCTCTAAGCCATCAACAGCATCGCTACAAAGCTCACATTCGTTTAAATGCAGCTCAATCCTATACATTTCTTGGTTACCCAAAATACCATTGGTGTATTCCACCAATTCGCTCTTAATTAGGTGGTTGTGTATGTTAATATGGTTTTTATTCTTGCTCAAGATTTACTTCTATGCAATTTTTTAAGTTTCTTTTTCCGTTCTGAATATTACTTTTTACTTTATTAAGTTCGTATCCTGTTAAGTTGGTTACTTCTTTATAACTTTTCTTTTTTAGGTAAAACAGGCTCACGCATTGTTTTTGCTCTTTATTTAACTCTTCAACACACTTTTCTAAAGCTATAATTTGCTGCTCCAAACTCAACTCATTAGTATGATGCGGATGAAGCTCAAATTCCATATCCTCGGTTAAACTATTTTCTATACCGGTTCGTTTAGATTGCTTTCTTAATTCGCCTAAGCAATAATTTTTAGTTACGATATATATCCAACCCCCGAAATTATTAACCTCATTGGTTATTATTTTTTCTGAAATAGATTCGTACAAATTCATAACTCCATCTTGAGCTGCTTCTGTATCTTTTAAGTATTTCATACAAACCCCCATTATTAAGTGGGAGTATCTTGTAAATAACTCTGCAAAATAGTTTTGGTCACGCTTTTTCTTATAGCGTGCTATTAGCTCTTGGTCGGTTAATGAAGATGTTTTTCCTAAAATATTCATTTGCAGTAGTTGCAAAAATGAAATTTATTTATGGAAATCCACGAACACTTGCATCATTATGATACAACAACAAATTTATAGATATGAAAAAGCTAAAAATAATAATGTTTGGGATCTTGTTTATCGCAATTGGTAGTGGATTAGCTGCCAAAGAAATAAAAGGAAAAGTAGAAGATGCAATGGCTAAAACGCCTGTTGTGGGAGCAAAAGTTTCTGTTATAGGAACGTCTAATTATGTATTTACGAATGCCAAAGGGGAATTTGTAATTGAGGCGTTATCAAATAACACCTTACTAATTGAGTTAACATCTTATGCGAGCAAAAGGGTAAAAGTTGGCGATCAATCTTTTATCAAAGTTCGTTTGGCCTTTTTAATGGTTAAGGACGAATTAGAAGAAGACATGGAATTAATGGAAGTGGTAGCAGTTGCCCCGGCAAATAAATCGATGGCAAAAAGAAGAGGGTACAGTACTGTAATGGGAGCAAGTGATTCCTATCCAAACTGGAATACCGAAGAATATGCTTCAATTAAAGAAAATGGATATAAAAATCCAATGAACGATCCATTATCAACGTTTTCTATAGATGTAGATGCTGCTTCTTATAGTAATATGCGCAGGTTTTTAATGAATGGGCAAACCCCGCCCAAAGATGCGGTAAGAGTGGAAGAGCTAATTAATTATTTTAACTACGACTATAAGAACCCTAAAGCAGGAGAAGCTTTTTCTGTAACTACCGAAGTGGCTACGGCTCCTTGGAATCAGGCTCATCAATTAGTGCATATTGGCATTCAAGGTAAAAAACTTGCCATGGATAATCTTCCAAATTCTAATTTGGTTTTTTTGCTAGATGTTTCAGGTTCTATGGGCAATGCTAACAAATTGCCTCTATTAAAATCTGCCTTAAAATTATTGGTTAATGAGCTGAGAGAAGGTGATAAGGTATCTATTGTGGTGTATGCAGGGGCAGCAGGCTTAGTGTTGCCACCAACTAGCGGAGAACATAAGGATGTTATTATTGATGCACTAGAAAGGTTAGAGGCCGGTGGCTCAACAGCAGGTGGTGCAGGTATTAAATTAGCTTACAAAACTGCTCGCGAGCAATTTATAGAAGGAGGCAATAATAGAATCATAATTGCAACAGATGGAGATTTTAACATTGGGGCATCTAGCAATGCTGCAATGGAAAGATTAATTGAAAAGGAGCGTGAAAGCGGTGTGTTTTTAACAGTACTTGGTTTTGGAATGGGGAATTACAAAGATTCTAAAATGGAAACCCTTGCCGATAAAGGAAACGGGAATTATGCGTATATCGATAATATACTAGAAGCGAAAAAAGTGCTTGTAAACGAATTTGGTGGAACTTTATTCACCATTGCTAAAGATGTAAAAATACAAGTATAGTTTAATCCAGAAATAGTACAGAGCTACCGATTAATTGGATACGAAAACAGGTTATTAAATAAAGAAGACTTTAATGATGACACTAAGGATGCTGGAGAATTAGGTTCTGGTCATACAGTTACTGCTTTGTATGAGATTGTTCCTGTGGGAGTTGCCTTTAATCAACCCACGGTTGATACATTAAAATACCAATCTCCTGAAAAAATAACTAAATCTGCTTTTAAAGGAGAAATAATGACAGTTAAGGTGAGGTATAAAAAACCAGAAGGGAATAAAAGCAAGCTGATTACTAAAACAGTTAAAAATTCAGGAAAAAACTGGAAGTACGCCTCCAATAACTTTAAATGGTCGGCAGCCATTGCCGAATTTGGGATGATTTTGAGAGGTTCAGAGTATGTTAATACTACTTCGTATAATCAAGTATTAGCACTTGCAAATTCTGCTAAAGGAGAAGATGAGTTTGGTTACCGCACTGAGTTTTTACGATTAGTGGAGTCTGCGGAGTTGTTAACGAAAAAGTAAAGTGTTGATTTAGCTAAAATTTCAAATATTACTTTGCTTGAATTGGAGGAGTAGGCTAAAACCTGCTCCTTTTTTTATAATTTTGTCAATTAAAATTCATTCTTAGATTTTTAATGAAAAAAACATTTGTCATAATCCTATTTTTTTGCTGGAGCATAGCTAGTGCTCAAGAGGCCAACTATGCAAATTACGAAGTAGGCGCTAATTCTACTATGATGGGTGGAGCTGTTACTGCTGGAGTAAGGGATAATAGTGCTGTACATTATAACCCAGGGGCTTTGGCTTTTGTAGAAAGATCTAATGTTACATTAGAAACTGGTTATGCCTATGGCGGGCAGCTTTCTATAAAAAATGGGGCAGGCGATGGGGTAAATATTAAATCAACTTTCTTTGATGTTATTCCTGGGGCCATTTCAGGCACCGTAAAAAGTCGGAAATTACCAGATTGGACGTTTACGTATTCTCTAATGACTACTAATTCATCATTGATAAAATTTAATGTAAGAAATGCCAAGAAAATAAATATTTTGCCCGATAATCCTGGAGATGAATTGTACGTAGGGCTATATACTTATAGTAATAAGATGCGAGAAAATGGACTAGCCTTTGGAACTGCTAAAAAAATTGGAAATAATTTAGGGGTAGGTGTTTCGGTTTTTGGAGTGTATAACTCCCAAGAATACTTGCTAAACCAGGAGGCTACAGCAAGTGCTATTATAAATGGGAGAATAGCGCATACACTTGCTTTTTCTAGACTTACAAGAGGGCTAACATTTGGGAGTGCAGCACTCGTTTTTCAATTGGGAGCAGTATACAAGCTAGAAAAAACCAAATGGGCTATAAACATTACAGCGCCCAAGGTTAACTTAAATATATTGGCCGATGCAACTTTAACCGAGAATGTAAACTTGTTTATTCCTTTTTCAAATACATCCGAAGCTTATACGATTAATCGATTTGGTACGGAGCTAAAAACGATTCAAAAATCGCCATTAAAAATCGCGTTGGGTCATGAAATTAGAATGAAAAAATCTGTTTGGAATTTTAAAACTACTTATCATTCTAAAATCTCTAAATATCGCAGGGTGTCGGCTCCTTCAGAAAAAGAAGTTGATGAAGTTGATGGAGTTGATGTTTCTTTTGCAGAACTAAAAGTAATTGATGAAGGAACTCAAATTATTAATGTGGCCGTAGGAACCATATATAAAATTAGAGAAGGCCTTGCATTCATGGGAGGAGCACGAACAGATTTTAATTTTGCTCGCAAACTTGCGGATCCACTGAAACGAGAGTTTTATGCACGAATGTCGTATTGGAACTTATACCATTTAACAGGAGGGGTTATTTGGGTAACCAGCAAACTTAATTTAACATTAGGAGCTGATTATGCCATTGGTTATGATAAAGGCAGGGCGCAGCAAGTTAATTTAACAAACCCAACTGTAGAAAACTTGCTCTTTGGAGAGTTGACCAATGAGACTACCACTTTTTTAAATCAACTATATGTAGTTATTGGTTTAGGCTATAAATTTGAATGATAAAAAAGTTGAAATTTATAGCGTGGGATTCGAAAAATCGAATTCTGAAAAGATTGGGAAAAGTGGAATTTATAAAAGGAGAGCTCACTCTCAAGGACCATGTTATTTTACAGTTTACTGGCCAAAGAGATAAATTAGGAAAAGAAATTTACGATGGAGATGTGCTGTTAAGTAAAGGAGAGCAGAAGTCTAAAGTGATATGGTGTGATGAGGCAAATGCTTGGAAACTTGAAGAAGATGGAAAGACAAAATTCTTTGATGTTGAATTTATAGCTACCACTACAAGATTATATAACTCTCACGAAAAAAGTTAAGCTTCTTAAACCTTCACTTTTTTACTAACATAACTAATGGCAGCCTCAATAGTTGTTAATTGCTCTGCATCATTATCCGGAATTCGAATGTTAAAAGCTTGCTCAAATTCCATTACTAATTCTGCATAATCAAGCGAATCAATCCCTAAGTCTCGTACTAAATTGGCATCGGGTGTAATTTCAGACTTCTCAATCCCTAGCTTATCAATTAAAATTCGATGTATTTTTTCGGTAACTTTATCCATAGTAGTAAAGAAGCAGATGGTTACTGCAAAACAAACTCATTTTGCTATAATTATCAAAATCTCATGGTAAATTCTGTGCCTTCATCTATTTGGGTAGCAACTGTGAGACTGCCTTTATGTTTGCGCATTATTTGTCTAGAGAGGCTTAATCCAATTCCTGACCCGGATTTTTTAGTCGTAAAAAAAGGTACAAAAATTCTTGATAATGCTTCTTCTTCAATCCCAGATCCATTGTCTTTAACTGTAATAGACACTCGGTTTTTGTCATCCTTAAATGCCTTAACTTCAATTAACCTATTTGTTTCTTCATCAAAAGCTTGAATTGCATTTTTAATGAGGTTAATTATTACCTGATCAATTAAGGCTTTATCGGCTTCAAAATACAGATTTTCGGGCTCGATGGTTGTTGTAAAAGAAATTTTATTCTCCAAAATATCCTTATTTAGAAGCAGGGTTATTTCTTTAAGTATGTCTTTTACTAAGAGCTTTTCAAATTTGGGTTGAGGTATGTGGGTTAAGTTTCTAAAATCCTTTACAAAATGAATTAAACCTGCACTTCTACGCTGTATAGTGTGGATAGCCAGCAATAGATCTTCTTTGTCTTCACTATCTAGTGTGAGGGTTTCTTTGTCTTCTCCTAATGATTTTAAGTTAGATTCAACAGTGCCAGCTAACGAAGATATTGGCGTAACAGAATTCATTATTTCATGTGTTAAAACGCGCACTAAATCTTGCCAAGCGGTCATTTCCATTTCCTCTAATTCAGAGTTAATGTTTTGAATGGTAATCATTTTATATGCTTTCTTTTTTAGCACCAACTCAATAGCATAAATAGAGAGCTGAACTAGTTCGCCATCAATGTTTAGCTTGGCTAAATCTCTACCACCCGTTTTAAGTTTAAAGAACATATCAACGAGATCTTCGCTCAAACTTTGCAATTCAGTGATGTACTTAATATCGTACACTTGCAAAAGTTTTTTGGCAGCATTATTCATTACTTCCACTTTGCCTTCCTCATTAATGGCGATGAGGCCAATGCCCGCATGTTGCACTATGTTTTTAAAAAAGAGAGATTCTTCACTTTTAGTAGATGTTTTTTCTTTGTGGCGTTTAAGCAGCTGATTAATTGAATTGTGTAATTGACTTGCCGTGGCATTGGTGAAATTAACAGCATCTTCGGGCGAGTAATCTTGTTTACTTATAGACCGTAGTACTTCCTTAACATCTAAATTGGGCTCGTGCAAATAATTAATGAGGCTTACTGCCTGCACAACGGTAAGCACTACGAATAATAAAATGGTAATGACCAAAGAATGGTTTAACCAAGTGCCTACTAACAGAAACATTGTAAACAAAATGCCTCCTAGTCTAATAAGAATTGTTTTGTCGTATGTACTAAAGACCGTACTTCTCAAGTCTTCGGTAAAGCGAAGCGCGCGTGAGACCCAGTTCTTTGGCTGCTTTGGAAATATTGCCATTATGTCTTTCTAATACTTTTTCAATTACAGATCTTTCAACTTCTTCTAAGTTAAAGCTATCATTTGCCCCAGCACTATTGCTTGATGTGCCACTTAAAAAGAAGAAATCCATTGTAGTTAATTCTTCCTCCTCAGACATTATTATTGCTCGTTCTATTGCATGTTGCAATTCTCGCACATTGCCTGGCCAAGGGTATTTTTGCAATTTTTCAATAGCCCCTTCTTGAATGCCACGTACATTTTTTCTGTACTTTTTAGCATATATATCAATAAAGTGTACAGCTAATAATGGAATATCTTCAATTCGAGCTCTTAAGGGCGGCAAGTTTATTTCTACTGTATTAATACGGTACAAAAGGTCTTGGCGAAACTCATTTTTCTCCACCATTTCTAACAAAGGCATATTAGTTGCACAGATTAGCCTAATATCAATTTTCTTGGGTGTATTATCACCCAGTTTAGTGATTTCTCTATTCTGCAGTGCAGCTAATAATTTAGATTGAAGAGGCAGACTTAAATTGCCAATTTCATCTAAAAATAGTGAGCCTCCATTGGCTGATTCAAAACGGCCTATCCTATCGGAGTGCGCATCGGTAAAAGCCCCTTTTTTATGTCCAAATAGCTCGCTTTCGAATAAGCTTTCGGTAATTGCTCCCATATCTACACCCACATATACATTATCTGCACGCAAAGATTTTTGATGAATTGCTCGGGCAATAAGCTCTTTGCCTGTCCCGTTTTCGCCTAAAATTATTACGTTGGCATCTGTGCCAGCAACCTTATCTACAAGTTTGTAAATGTGCTGCATTGCTGGGCTACTACCAATAATATCTTTAAACGGTTGGTTGATGTCTTCTTCTAACTGTTTTTTTGCCTTCCTTAGTTTATCAACTTCGTTATACGAGCGTTTGAGTTTAACCGCGGTATTTAAGGTGGCTAATAATTTATCATTCTGCCAAGGTTTAAGCACAAAATCAGTTGCGCCAATTTTGAGGGCTTTTACGGCCATTTCTACATCGCCAAAGGCAGTTATTAAAATTACCACGGCCCGAGGGTCGCGTTCCTTAATTTCACTTAGCCAATAAAACCCTTCCTTACCACTTGTGGTGTCCTTGCTAAAATTCATATCTAGCAAAATCACATCATACGTGTCGTTATTGAGCAAGAATGGTATTTTCTTGGGGTTCTTCTCGATGGTTACTTGCTGCGCATGTTTTTTGAGCAAAAGCTTTGCTGCTAAAAGCACATCTTCATCATCATCGATTATCAGTATTTTTCCTAAATTGTTTTCCACGATCTTATTTAATGATAAAGTGTCTAGTTAAAACTATGCCAAAAATTACAATTGGTAATAGAGTACAAATGAAGCGATTATTACTTTAGTTTGTTGCGATACTGTAACGAAATCGGACAGTTTTTTGTTCGGGCATACAAAATCGTTCATTTTTTCGTCTAATTTGTTAAAATATGTTAAAACTCTCAAACCCATGCTGTATATTAGTGCTGTTGTTATTTTGGGGTGTGGAGACATCCCAATTTATTTTGAGTTTTTGACCTTGAAACGCCTTGACCGAGGCGTTTCTTTTTTTGCCCTTTTCTTTTTGGGCACAAAAAACTCCCTTCTATTTTACGAATAAAACAAAAAGGGAGTTTTTAAATCAATCAGAACTAACACCAAATATAGGGGTTAACCTAATCTACTCATAGGATTAATTCAGTTTTCTGCTAATTGCTGATCATAATATCTTAAAGTGGAATTTAAGCTAGTGCACTCTTATAATAGTATTAAGCTTAATAAAGTAGCTGTTGGATTTGTGTTTAGTAACTCCAATAACGTCTTGCTCAACAATTGTTATAGCCTCTTTGCTATCAGTGTAAATATCTCTAATAATTAGTTCGTTACCTTCTACATATAAGAAATGAGAGTTGTTAAAGTTGATTTTATTTGTTTTTGCAGTAATAAATTTTGAGAAATTCCCTAGGTTGTCAAATACATAAATACCTGAATTCTCATCAACTAGAAACACTTGATTCTGATACTCTTTAATGAAAGTAAAACTATTATTGTTGCTCTCTACTACGGTGTTTAGCAAGGTTTCTATCTCAACTCTTAGTAGCTGTACATTATATTTTAAAAGGCTAAAATTTGCGCTTTCTACCATCCATATGTTATTATCAAGGCTTTGGGTAGCTATGTCTATATAGCCAATAGAGGTTGGGAATTTTGACCGTGTAGGCCTGGTTAAGAACCGGTCGGTTAGCAGGTATTCTTGAAAAAAATCATAGTAGGCGAAAATTACTAGGCCAGTGCCAGCTTCTAATAATTTGGTATCTGCAATTTTTAGAGGTGAGTAACTAAACAAGGAGTCTAGTGTGGAGGAAAATTTGGTTATAGTGCCTCCTTCAAAAGAAAGAAAAATATTGCCAGAAGCATCCATCGAATAATCGATAATGTTTTGGCTAAAGCTAATGGAGTCTCTTTGTTGGGCCAGCAATAATGTTGGAAAAAGGAAGGCGCAAATTATGAAAACCTTACTTCTCAAAATCTATTAGCTCTAATGTGCTGTTTGCTAGTACTGCATACCTCGAATGATTTACCCATTCTCCTAAATTGATATACCGGCTGCTGTTACCCACTTTCATATCTAAATGTAAATGTCTGTGCCCAAATATGTAATAGTCGTGATGGATAGTTTTTTCTATTTGTAAGCAATATTGGTAGAGGTGTTCTTTTTCCTCAAAGGATATGTTTTCAAAATCGCTGCCGTTAATGCGGCTTTTTTTTGACCATGCATGACCTAAGCTTAAGGAGAAATTAGGATGAATTCGGGAAAATGCCCAGCGAGCAACCTTACTCTTAAACATTTTTTTTAAAGCCTTATACTTGGCGTCACCAGGGCCAAGGCCATCACCATGGCCTACTAGCAGCTTGGTAGTGCCAACATGTAGTTCTGCAGGTTCGTGATAAATGCTTACTCCTAACTCGTTCGATAGGTAGTCGTTCATCCACATATCGTGGTTTCCCGAAAATACTATAATTGGTATTCCACTATCCGTAATTTCTGCCAGTTTTCCTTGAAATCGAGCGAACCCTTTTGGAATTACCTTTTTGTACTCATACCAAAAATCGAATAGGTCTCCGAGTAAAAAAATAGCAGAGGCATTTTCTTTAACGGAATCTAGCCATCGGATAATTTTTATTTCCCGTGCTCGGCTCTTGGCTGGAGTAGGTGTGCCTAAATGAAAATCAGAGGCAAAATATACGTTCTTCTCTTGGTTTGCCTCTATGTGAATCTCAATCATAGCTGAAAATTAGTGCATGAATAGGTAAGCTGTAAGAAATACCTTGATTTAATTATAAAAAAAGGCCATTTGAGCTAGCAAATGACCTTCTTGTAATTGTTTAACTAATTATTTTGCAGATTCACTTTCTGCAGTTAAATCAGCTTTCTTTTCTTTATCATTTTCAGACTCTTTTTTTTCTGCTGCTTTCTTTTCTTCCTCTTCTTTCTTTTTAAGAGCTTCTTTCTCGTCAGCTATTTTTTCTCTCTTACCTTCGTCTTCAATAAAAGCCTCATAGGTTGTTTGTTGATTAAATGGTCTTTTGCCAATAAGTCTATCTAAATCAACTTGGTAAAGAATTTCTTTTTCTAAAAGTTCTTTAGCCAATATTTCTACCTCGTTTTTCTTAGATCTTAGCAATTCTAATGTTCTTGCGTAGGCATCTTCAATTATTTTCTTAGCCTCCTCATCAATTATTTGAGCAGTGGCCTCAGAATAAGGTTTGTTGAAATTGTACTCTTGCTGTTTTGAGCTATGGAAAGATACATTGCCAATTTTATCGTTCATCCCGTAGGTACTCACAATGCTATAGGCCACTTGAGTAACTCGTTCTAAGTCACTAAGTGCACCAGTAGATATTTTGCCAAATATAATTTCTTCAGCTGCCCTACCTCCTAATGCCATACACATTTCATCAATTAATTGATCAGTTTGATATAAGAATTGTTCTTT
>CAZDQR010000032.1:0-17372 GCA_964507315.1 uncultured Roseivirgaceae bacterium | reverse complement strand
AGATATTTACATGTATAAGTTCATCTCCACGACCATATCCATTGATGTCTTTAATGCCTTTGTTTCGGAGTCTTAAAATTTTACCTCCTTGTGTTCCAGCATCAATTTTAATTTTTACTTTCCCATCAATGGTAGGTACTTCAACAGAAGTTCCCAGTGCTGCATCAACAAAGTTGATATAGAGATCAAAAACCACATTATAACCATCTCTCTTCAGAAATTCGTGATCTTTTTCTTCGATTAATATTAACAAGTCTCCGGCCTGACCACCACCAGGTGCCTCGTTTCCTTTGCCGCCCATTGATAATTGCATGCCATCGCTAACACCTGCAGGGATGTTAAGCGTAATTACCTCTTCTTTAGATTGCAATCCAGAACTATCAACACCAGGAGGACGCTGGTCTATAATTTGGCCTGAGCCAGAACAAGTTGGGCAAGTACTAGCTGAAACCATTTGGCCGAGCATTGTGTTCATTACCTTTTTAACTTGTCCTTGTCCTTGGCACTGGTGACACGTTTTAAACGTAACCCCATCAGCAGCCATTAAACGTTTTACCTTAATTTTCTTTTCAGCACCGTTGGCTATTTCTTCTAAGCCAAGCTTAATTTTTATACGAAGATTAGATCCTTTTCGTCCACCAGAACGGCCACCGCCACCGCCTCCAAAGAAGCTATCAAATGGATTATGACCACCAAAGATATCTCCGAAATTAGAGAAGATATCGTCCATGTTCATGTTTTGGCCACCGCCAAAACCAGCACCGCCTACTCCTTGGTGCCCAAATTGATCGTAGCGTTGTTTCTTTTCAGGATTATTAAGCACTTCGTATGCTTCGGCAGCTTCCTTAAATTTTTCTTCTGCTTCCTTATTATCAGGATTTTTATCAGGGTGAAATTTTAAGGCGATCTTACGATATGCCTTTTTAAACTCTGGTCCTGTGGCTGATTTTGAAACGCCTAGTACTTCGTAATAATCTCTTTTTGCCATAATATTTAACTACCGGTTACAACTTTGGCAAATCGAATTACCTTTTCTCCTAAATAATATCCTTGTTCAATCGTATCAACTACTTTCCCTTTTAACATTTTCTTAGGTGCAGGAATTTGAGTGATAGCTTCATGAATATCTGGATCGAAATCGGTTCCAATTGGGGTTTCCATCGGTTTCAATCCTTGATTTTGAAGTGTGTTCTCAAATTTTTGAGAGATAAGTGTTAGGCCTTCTAATACGGCTACTTCATCTTTAGAATCAGCCGATTTTACTGCTCTGTTGAAATCATCTAACACAGGAATTAACTCTGTAATTATTTTTTCTCCAGCGGTTTGCATTAACTCCAAACGCTCTTTGGCTGTTCTTCTTCTATAATTATCAAATTCAGAATAAAGTCTAAGGTATTTGTCTTTAGCTTCAGCTAGCTCTCCAGTTAATTTCTCTACTTCATCAACTTCTACTTCTTCTTCCTCTTTTGGGTTGTTCTCTTCAGAAGTATTTACTTCTTCGTTTTCTACAACTTGCTCTGCTGATTTTTTGTCAGCTATGGTCGACTTGTCCTCTTTTTTCTTCTTTGTCATCGGATTAATACATTCAGTTTTAGCCAATTCGATATTCAATTAATTGAATTGGGCACAAAAATACCGTTTGCCTTTGAATACAATATGTTTGCCAAAGAGTTAGAAGTGCCAATATGGCATATGTTATTTGTCTGTAGGCCCGTCTGCAGGTAGCGAAGGGGTTTTTGAACATAGGCTAAGGAGTCATCTGGTGACTTGTTTATTAACACCTAAGAAAATTGAAGTTGCGTTGGTATTTGCTAAAGAGTCACCTGATGACTGAGAGAGAAAGGTTTACCAAAATTCTACTTTTATCCCTTTGGGTTTATCGAAATGTTTATCCCTTGTTGCAAGTATAAAGTTGTGTTGGCGTGCTAAAGCTGCAATCCACACATCATTTTCTGGTATTGGAGTTCCATCATTTTTAAGCTGGGTTTTAATTTTTCCATACAGTTTTGAGGTAGCTTGATCTATTGAAAATACTTCGCATCCAAGAATGAATTCTTCAATCTGATTAATTCTTAATTCAGGTTGTTTTGATAAATATGCACCAAAGAAAAGTTCTCCAATAACTACAGATGGTATTACGAGATTGGTATTTGATAGTTTTTCTAAAATCTCAAGGTCATTAGAGAATAAATCAATGATAATATTGGTATCTAGCATATATGATTTACCAGTCTTCTTCATTAATTCGCTCGCACGCTTTATTAATGTCTGCTTTCATTTTAGTTGCTTCATTTTTAGGCCAAATACCAGCAAACTTTGTTAGTTTGTTAGTTGGTTTTATTTCACTCTTTTCAAGTTCAATAAAATCAAACTGACCTATTAATTCTTTAAAAAAAGGAAGTTTATTTGAGTCTTTTATAGTGAGCGTAATTCTTTCCATCTATTCAAATATACTTAATTCTAATGTTATAAATAAAAGGTTCGTAAAAAGCAGAACTTCTATTGTTCTTTGAATAGCTGTTGTTGCCTACTATAAATTGTCGCTAATATTTCTGTTTAGGAATAGTAGAGCCTAAGTAGAGGCTAGAGATTGCCGGGTCTTACGCCCAATAATGAAGTGGTAGGAGTGTTATGTTAGAGCTTTCCAAATGATATCTTTAAGTTCCACCAAACCAATGTTAGCTAAAGAGGAAATAAAGATATGGGGCAGTTCTTTGGGTAAGGTTGGAGTTATCTCTTCCATTAACTCATCATCTAGCATATCTGATTTGGTAATGGCCAACAACCTTTTTTTATCCAACAACTCTGGGTTGTGCTTTTTTAGCTCGTTTAGTAAGGTGCTATAAGCAAGGCTAATGTCGTCCTCATCAGCAGCAACCATAAAAAGCAAAATACTATTCCGTTCTATATGGCGTAAAAATCGGAGTCCTAAGCCTTTTCCTTCTGAGGCTCCTTCTATTATACCTGGGATATCAGCCATTACAAACGATTGATTATCTCTGTAGGCAACTACCCCAAGGTTGGGCACCAAAGTGGTAAATGCGTAATTGGCTATTTCGGGCTTGGCTTCGGAAACGACAGAAAGCAAGGTTGATTTACCTGCATTGGGGAAGCCAACTAAGCCCACATCTGCCAATAGTTTTAGTTCTAATACAAACCAATCTTCAGAGCCATCTTCTCCTGGTTGTGCATATCTAGGAGTTTGGTTGGTGGGAGTTTTAAAATTCTCGTTGCCAAGTCCACCACGGCCGCCTTGTGCTAAAATTCTTTCTTCGCCTACTTCGGTTATTTCAAAAACAACTTCGTGGGTTTCTGCATTTTTAGCAATTGTGCCTAGTGGCACTTCTAAGATAATATCCTCGCCTTCGGCACCAGACCTTTTACCGCCTTCGCCTCTAGCACCAGGCTTTGCTACTACGTGTTTTCTATATCTTAAATGGAGCAAGGTCCATACATCGGTGGAACCTTTTAAAATTATATGTCCGCCACGGCCACCATTACCTCCATCGGGTCCTCCTTTGGGTACATGTTTTTCGCGCCTAAAAGATAGGGCACCTGGGCCACCAGCTCCAGAACGAGCGCAAATTTTTACATGATCTATAAAGTTAGAGCCCGCCATTTGTGGTGTTATGCTAAGGAGTCAACAATGGATGAAAGGTTGTTAAATATCTCCTCTATGGAGCCAATACCTTCTATCGTATTTAATTTACCTTGATCGCTATAATAATTTGCTACAGGTGTAGTTTCATTATTATAAACGTTAATTCTGATTTTTATTTTTGCTTCATCCTGGTCATCTACTCTGCCAGATGTTTTTCCTCTATTTAATAGGCGCTTCATAAGCTCTTCTTCAGAGACTTTTAGGGCCAGCATAGTGTGAATTATAGTGTCGTTTTTGGCCATTAAACTATCCAATGCACTAGCTTGTGCAATTGTTCTAGGAAAGCCATCAAAAATAAATCCGTTCGTATTAGGGGTAGAATTAATTTTATCATCTACCATATCAATCACTACTTGATCCGGCACGAGGTTGCCCTCATCCATATATTTTTGAGCTAATTTGCCTAAATCGGTTTTTTCGCCAATGTTTTTTCTAAACAAATCGCCCGTTGAAATATGTGTTAGGTTATACTTATTAATTAAGTGTTCGCTTTGAGTTCCTTTGCCAGCTCCTGGAGGGCCAAATAATACTAAATTTAACATATCCCTATCTTAAAAAATTAAAAAATAAAGCTACGACTTTAATTGGTAAAAGGCTTTTGTATTTCTGCCAAATCCATCATAATCTAGTCCGTAGCCAACAACAAATTTATTAGGTATTTCGAAACCTACATATTTAACTTCTACATCGTTTACGAGTGCTTCTGGTTTAATTAGTAAAGAAACTACTTCAACACTTTTTACCCCTCTATCTTTAAATTGCTCCAACACATTTTTCATGGTGTGGCCAGTATCAACAATGTCTTCGATTATAATTACCTCACGATTAAACACGTTTTCGTTTAAGCCAATAAGCTCACGCACATTGCCTGTACTGCTCATTTCGGCATAAGAAGAAAGTTTCATAAATGAAATTTCACAAGCCAGATCAATCTCTTTAAAGAGATCGGATGCAAACATAAAAGAACCGTTTAAGATGGCGATAAAAAGTGGTTTCGCTTCTTTATAATCCTTATTTAGCTGATTCGCTAAGGCCTTAATTTTTGTTTGAATTTCATCTTCACTAAGGTAGGAGACGAATTCTTTATCTTTAACTTTCATTCATTTGTTTGAATGTGGAGTGCAAATCTAAAGTATAATGATGGCTTAGGGTATATAAACTAAGTAATATCTTATAAACTTGAACTCAACTTTGGGACAGATCATTGCTATAGCTTGGTTGATAAGATTTTTAGTAGTGGAATTAGCCTTAAAATATCAAATAAATTGGCTGATTCCTGCGATGAGTGTGGGTGGTTTACGGCTACGCCAATAAAGCACCAATCAATGGGCAAGGCTGATTTTTGCAGTTCAGACCCATCGCTACCTCCGTAAGCCTCTACTTCTTGCTGATATACGAATGAAGATCCATCTAATAAAGAGTATATTTTTTTAATGTAAGATTTGCGGGGTATGTAGGCATCTCTTAAGGAAATTACTGGCCCTAACCCGAGCTGGATTCCTTCGGTTACCCACGTAACATCTACAATTATGCTCTTAGATACTTGATAAGTTGAGAGTAGATAGTTGGCTAAATAAGCCGCACTGCCACCACCGTGTTCTTCGTATGTAGTAAAAACAAGTACACCGTTTTCTAATTCTTCTGCCAATTGCAGTAATGAGAAAATACCAAGTCGATTATCCAAGTAAGGGCTTGAAATAGTTTCGTTCGCCAACTTAAAATTAGGTTTATATACGAGTGAAGTGCCAGGTTGTATCCCTCGGTTAAATGTATGAAATGCATTATCGTTTGCATCTAGCTCAATCTCACATTCAATGGGGCCTAGTGCATCGTTACCCACTATGATATCACCTTTTTTAGCATCGGGGCTACCAATGGTAATTAATTGATTTTGGTATCTTGAAGTAAAGCCTACGGAATCCATATGTGAGTAATAGGCAACTTTAGGCTTTCCAAATATGAGTATAAGGTTGTCTTGAAACCCATCACCTTTAATTATTTTTGGTATTGTTTGCCAAGTGTTGGAATGTTCATTTACATATTTAATTATAAAATCTTTCAGCCTCTCTTCATCTCCAGAGGTAGCTTCAATTTGGCAAAGTGCTTCTAATAATGTAAAATCCATTGCTCAAAATTAACACGATGTTGTTTAAAGTTCTAAGTTACCTCTTGGCTTTTGTCCTTCTAAGACTAGAAGTTAATTTAGATTCATTATCAATTTTGCAAATAGAAATCTAACTGTGTTGGATAGGCGGGTTTATTGGATTATCTTGCGTAGTCAATTTTGCGTTTTATTAACCAATTTTAGTAACCTACGTGACGACCATCAACCTATCTAAACAAAATTCTGTTGCCAATTCTTATTTGGCTGGTCTTAGAGACGTTACATCTCAAAATGACCGGTTAAAATTTAGGCATTATCTTAAAAAGTTAGGCCAAGTAATGGCCTATGAGATCTCAAAAGATTTTGATTACTCCGCTGTATCAGTAAAAACTCCACTAGGAGAATCCAATATTAATCTACCCCAAGAAAACTTGGTTGTGATTGCTATTATGCGTGCAGCATTGCCATTTTACGATGGGGTGCTTTCTGTGTTTGATGAAGCTGATTCTGGATTTGTTGGTGCTTACCGAACGGTTGATTTTCAAACATCTAAAAGTGTTAGAACCGAATATATAGCTACAGGAAACTTAACGGGCAAAACGGTTGTTTTGGTTGATCCAATGTTGGCAACTGGTAAGTCTATGTTAGATGCAATTCATAAATTGGAAGCGTATGGAAAGCCTAAAAAATGGATTATTTTATAGGTAATAGCAGCGCCCGAGGGAGTGGCGTATTTAGAAGCAAATTGTGGTGATAATGTAACACTTTGGTGTGGTGCTATTGATGAAAAATTGAACGAAAAGTATTACATAATTCCTGGTTTAGGAGATGCGGGCGATTTAGCCTTTGGAGAAAAAAAATAGTATATGTTACAAGATATTGGTTTGTTAATTGCAGGGCTTTTTGTTCTTATCATCGGGGGAGATTTCCTGGTAAGAGGCGCATCGAGCATTGCATTACGAGCTCATATTTCCCCCTTAGTAGTTGGTTTAACCATTGTTGCTTTTGGTACTTCGGCTCCTGAACTATTAATTAGTATTAATGCAGCACTAAGTGGTAGCCCCGATTTGGCTATGGGTAATGTAATCGGATCTAATATCTGTAATCTAGCATTGGTGCTAGGTGTAACAGTTTTAATTGGGCCTGTTAAAGTTAATGCTGATAGTATAAAAATTGATTGGCCTGTGGCCATGATTAGCGCACTACTTCTTTTTTGGTGGGCTCGCGATGGCGAATTAGGTATTAGCGAAGGTCTATTTTTTATCTTTTTTTTACTGAGCTATACGTTTTATATTATAAGAAAATCGCGCTTAGAAAATATTGCTGCCATAGCAATGGAGGAAGAAATGGAAGTGCCAGACAATCCCTCTTCGAGCTGGAAGAAAGACTTATTATTTTTAGCTATTGGCGGTGCTGGGTTATATTTTGGTTCCGATTGGTTTGTAGGAGGAGCTAAATCGTTGGCCACTTTTTTAGGAGTTAGCCAACGCGTAATTGGTATTACGGTTTTAGCATTAGGCACTAGTTTGCCAGAATTGGTAACAGCCATAGTGGCTTCGTTTAAGAGAGAAACTGATTTAGCACTAGGTAATTTAATGGGCTCTAACATTTTTAATATCCTATCAATTTTAGGCATCACAAGCCTAATACAGCCCATTGCAATTAATAAAACCCTATTATCGGTAGATATGTATTGGATGCTTGGCATAACGCTAATTATTTTCCCAATGATGCTTATTAATCGAAAATTAGGCAAAGTAGAAGGAATCATTTTGCTCTGTATTTACGTATATTATACGTACACCGTAATCTCATAATATTTTTAGATGGAAGAAATAATGGTCTATATAACCATATATTTATTGTGCACTGTAAAAATTGTGTTTGGCCCAACTATGGGTTATGCAGCTGGGTTTCATCCGCTTGTTTCCACATTATTAACAATTGCAGGAATGATGACGACCATTTCCATTTTTAGTTTCTTTGGGGAACGATTGAGACATACAGCTTTCATTAAGTTTTTTAAATTTAAAAAAGTATTTTCACCTCAAAGCAGGCGGTTTGTTAAGATTTGGAATAAATATGGGCTCTTAGGGATTTCCTTTTTAACACCCATTTTACTTTCCCCTCCAGGAGGTGCAATACTGGCCGTTGCTTTTGGGGGCAATCGTAAACAGATGTTTATCTATATGTTCATTTTTAGTGTGATGTGGTCGTTTATTCTTACGTATGGATTTTATTACTCGAGTGATGGCGTGCGAGAGTTAATGGGATTTCATAAGTAAAATAAAAGCTCGAGGTTACTTAATACAGTTTCTTTTCTCAATAATTGCTAAGATATTGAAATAAACTATCATTGACATTTAAGTTTATCAAGGCTCTTTTTTTATCCTGAGAAACGAAGGATCTTCTACTTATTGAAGGTGGTTTTCTAACTTGAGAAGATTTCTCGTTCCTCGAAATAGAAAAGGATTCTTTTTAATATTACTTGAGATTGTTAACATCAATTCTCATCAGGTAGTATATCAATATCCTGAATTAACACCCTTTTAGAAATACGTTGCCCTGTTTTAGTAGCCGCTAATCCTCCTAAAGCAGTTTCTTTATAACGAGTTTCCATGCTTTCAGCAACTTCGGCCATGGCATCAACGCATTCATCTGCTGGTATTACGGCATCTAAGCCAGCCAAGGCAATTTGAGCGGAGCTATTGGCAATGGCAGCAGCACTTGCATTGCGCACAACACAAGGGATTTCAACCAGGCCAGCTACGGGGTCGCACACTAACCCGAGCATGCATTGAATGGTAATGCCCACCGCATTAAATACTTGGTCATTATCACCCTCAAGGCAATACACTATGGCTCCTGCTGCCATAGCAGCAGCACTACCAGTTTCTGCTTGGCAACCGCCTACTGCACCTGCTAAGCTCGAAGTGTGTTCAATAATTAAAGCGATACCAGCAGCCACCAACATTCCATCATATATTTCTTGATCGGTTAAGTGATGCAATTCTTGTAGTGTAAACAACACTCCTGGAATAATTCCTGAAGCCCCAGCGGTAGGAGCCGCTACTACTCGACCCATGCATGAATTTACCTCTTTGGCACTTAACGCTCGAGAAATTAAGTTTTGAAACTCTTTTGAAAGCACAGCTTTAGGGTAATTGTATACCTTTTTGGCTCCGTTATTTATCATACCAGAATTGGAAGTCATATCCTTCGTAAATCCAGTTTCAATGGCATCTTTCATTACCCCGTATGCCTTGGCTAGGCCTGCATAAATGTCTTCTTTCGAAGTGCCTTTTTGCTTGGTTTCATACTCAATCACCGATTCGGCTAGAGACATGTTGTTCTTAACACAATAGGCATTCCAGCCTTTAAAGGTTTCGAATAGGTAGGACATATGATTGGATTCTTATTATTGCAATGCAAAGTTGATCTTTTCCATCACCATTTCCGCAGAAATGCGCTGCATACATGCAAAATCTCCTCTATGGCAAGGTTTGCTTCCAAACACTGAACAAGGGCGGCAATCTAATTCTTCCACAGGGACTTCTATTTTATAGATTTCATTTCCATTTACAGGTCCAAATCCAGCAAAAGAGTGAGTTGCGCCCCATATAGAAATAACCTTAACACCAACCAGAGAGGCTAGATGCATATTAAAGGAATCCATGGAGATTAATAGGCTTAGTTTTTTAACGAGCGGAATTTCTTCTTCAAGACTAAACTTTCCTACTAAGGAATGCACATTTTTAAATGGTTCAGCTAGTTGATCTAGTGCTTTTTTTTCTTTGGCTCCACCACCTAACAGAATGATTTCAAATTTTGAAGACCTGCTTAATTGTGCTACCAATTCTTCCACTTTTTCGAGAGGCCATTCTTTTTGTTGATGCTTAGAGAATGGAGCAATGCCTATCCAAGGCAATGCTCCATCAATGTTCAACTCGGGAGCTTCTTTAGAAGGGTGGATGGCCTTTTCGAAATTTAAATCCAGCTTGATGCCTGCCTGTGTAAAAACCTTTACATATCGTTCGGTAGTATGTGGCAGCTGAACTAATTGTTTGTCCTTTTTTCTAGTTAATGCCTTTTTAGCCTCCCGGCCTTTATCGATTTTAAACACGGGAATGCCACTCCATTTAAAAAAAGTGTCTAAAGTCCAAGTTCGCATAACACTATGAATGTCTAATACTACATCCCATTTTTTATGACAATTAATCTCCTTAAATAGGCGATAAAGCCCACTTATTCCGTTATACTTAGCTAGTTCTATACCGTAAAAATCAAAGTTTGGGAGGTCGTAAAAGAAGGGCTCGAATGCTTTATTCGATACCATCGTAATTTTTAACGATGGATTTTGTTCCAACGCACTCCTAAGAACAGGAACCGTTAAGGCCACATCGCCCATTGCTGAAAATCTAAAAACGAGACAGTTCATTGGGTGCTAAAATAAGGACAAAATTTTTAAGTGTGTAGTGCTATAATCTTTCCATCCCGTCATACTCCGAATTTCTTTTTAGAAATATGGGGCATCTTCAACAGATTCTGCAATGTCCGTTGGCAAACGGACGAGATTGTCGGGTCTTACGCCCGACAATGACGAAACTGTAGAGGGCATTTGAGTAGATGAAATAAAAAGGGGATGCCGGAACAGGTCCGGCAGTATTATTTTTTACCGTAAAGTGCAGGGTTAGTGTTAGGGTCGTTATAGAGCTTCATTTGTCGATAGACTTTCATTGTTTTGCTCCTAGAGGCATACTCTTCTAATAACTGACCAAAAGCTGTTGTTAAATCGTCTTTTTGCTCTAATAAAATATCTAAACGTGCCTGGCTTTTTTGCTTATGTGCGTCATCTGCATCTGTCCTATTTGCTTGCTCTTGCATATGGTAAAGCTTTAAAGCAAGAATAGATAACCTATCTACAACCCACGCAGGGCTTTCGGTGTTTAATTTAGCATCTGAATTTGATGTAATTTTTTTAAAGGAGTCTAAGAACCAATCATCAATTTGTTCCACCATATCGGTTCGTTTTTGATTCGAACGATCGATTCTTCGCTTTAAATCCATTCCACCTTTAGGGTCAATACTGGGTTCGCGAATTAAATCTTCGAAATGCCATTGCACGGTATCAATCCAGCATTTATGAAAAAGAAGTGCTTCAAAGCTTCCCTCTTTATGTGGATTTTCTAAGGCCTGATCTACTGAATCTTTAATATGATATTGATTGATGCAAGCATCGAATATTGGGAAATAGTGATCTACAGAAATCATAATTAACTTAGTTTTTCAAGTGTGTTTTTTATTCTGCTAATGGCTTCTTTTAAATCTTTTTCAGAAGCAGCGTAGCTTAAACGAATACATTCTGGAGATCCAAAAGCTTCGCCTGTTACTAATGAAACATGGGCTTCATTAAGTAAATACATACATAAATCACTTGCGTTATTTATCTTATAATCACCTGCTGAAGTGCCATAATAACTAGATACTTCTGGGAAGAAATAAAACGCTCCTGTCGGCATGTTAACTTTAAAGCCAGGTATTTCTACCAATAAATCATGCACAAGGGCTCTTCGTTTTAAGTATTCGGCCGCCATTTTTCTGGTAGGGGTCAAGTCACTTGTTATGGCAGCTAATGTGGCACGTTGTGCAATACTATTAGCGCCTGAAGTAAACTGTCCTTGTATTTTACTGCATGCTTTAGCAATGGTTAAAGGAGCAGAGATGTATCCAATTCTCCAACCTGTCATCGCAAATCCTTTAGCAACACCATTTACTGTAATTACACGGTCTTTCATTTCTGGAAAAGAACCCATACTTACGTGCTTACCTGTAAAGTTGATATGCTCATAAATTTCATCGGCAATCACTACGATATCATTTCCTTGAAGTACATCAGCAATTGCTTTTAGCTCTTCGTGCGTAAATACAGAACCTGTAGGATTGCAAGGAGAAGAGTATATTAATGCCTTTGTATTTGGCGTAATGGCTGCTGCTACTTGGGCTGCAGTTGCTTTAAAATCGTTTTCGATTGTTCCTTTTACAAGCACTGGCTTGCCTTCTGCTACTTGAATTAAATCGGCATAACTCACCCAGTATGGACTAAGTACAATTACTTCATCCCCAGGATTTATGATAGACATAAATATGTTGGCAAGCGATTGCTTTGCACCTGTAGAAACTACTACATTGGCTGCTTGTGATGGGATGCTATTTTCTTCGGTAAATTTCTTTGCAATTGCTTCGCGTAAATCTGGATAGCCAGGCACTGGAGGATATCCAAAATACTTTCCAGAATCGATCGCGTCTTTAGCTGCTTTTTGGATGTGATCTGGTGTTTTAAAATCAGGCTCGCCCAAGCTTAAGCTTATTACATCTACTCCTTTGCTTTTAAGCTCTCTGGCTTTTTGTGCCATTGCAATGGTGGCAGATTCTTCCATTGCCTCTAATCGTTCCGATATTAATCCCATAGGTATGCTATTTAAGCGAGCAAAAATAGTTGGATTAAGTTAAAGAGAGATTATTAGGACGTGATTTGTTGCAGATAATTTTGGAATTAAGTAAATACAAAAGATAATCTTTGGGCAGAGCCCTTGGAATGACGTTTGATTCGTTAAACGTTTCCCTTTCTATTTCGAGGAACGAGAAATCTTCTCAAGATATAAACTTGTCTTAAAGAAGTAGAAGAATCTTCGTTCCTCAGAATAAAAAGAAAAAATCTTACTCCAATTTTACTGCAGGAATTTTAGCTTCACTTACCATTTTGTTAAAATCAGGTACATCCTGTTCGAAAATCACTTTCAACTTTGTAAGTTCTGCATCAATTTGCGCAGTTACTTCTTTTCTAAAAGCTTCGTCTTGATCTGTAGGAGGGTAGTCGCCCATAGATGACAATGAGCCTAAATGCCCCAATTTATTATTCAATCTAATTGGGAAATTCAACGGGTCTTGGCCACTTCTGTTTTTAGTTTGATATAAAGCTTCCTCAATTGCTTTCATATTTTTTAAGATAGATTTAGCCGTATCAGACAATGCTTTTTGATCCTCTCCAAAATTTGCTTTCACAAAATTGATTTGCTTTCTCGCTTTACGAATGTTGATAATGGCTTCGTGTGTCTCTGTTAATTTTGTACTTACCGCAAAAAGAAAATCAAATTGTGCTTTTAACTCTTTTTGTGAAGATTCGGTGCGAGGATCTTTTACAATATCAAAATCTTGAGAAAACTCATTATCATTTACTTTGAGCACTACTTTATAGCTACCAGGAATAGCTTTTGGCCCATTTGTGCCTGCCCACCACATAATCATTCCATCAAACTTTTTTGCATCTGGGTAGCGCATGTTCCAAACAAATTTATTGAGCCCTTTTTGAGCCTTCATCTTAGTGTTCTTCTCCTTAGAAGTAGTACTATAATGTCGAATAGTATCTCCATTGGCCTCTAAATAAGTTAAGGAAATTGCTATTGTTGAATCTGGTTTAGTAGGTAAATAGAAATAGGTAGGCACTCCTCCGGAATGGTTTTCACCTGCTTTTAAGCTCTTACCCCAGCTGCCACCAGACATACGATATGCAGGCATTGGTTTGAGCAATTGCACATTGCTTTTATTCGATGCATTTACTTGGTGTATCACTGTTAAATCATCAATTATCCAAAAACTACGTCCTTGTGTGGCAGCAATTAGATTATCATTTTTAATGGTTAAATCGGTGATAGGTACAATCGGTAAATTTTGTTGGAAACTTTGCCAGCTGGCTCCATCATCAAATGAAACATACATGCCCGCTTCAGTACCGGCATAAAGCAATCCTTTTTGTTTGGGGTCGGCTCGTACTACACGTGTAAAATGCTCGGCATTAATACCAGTAGTAATTTTCTTCCAAGTAGTACCATAATCGATGGTGTGGTATAAATATGGTCTGTAATCACCTGTCTTATACTTGGTGCCAGCCACATATACGCCACCTTTATTAAATGGATCAATCTCAATGCTGTTAATCATCATCCATTCGGGCATATTGGTTGGTGTAACATTTTTCCAGTTCTTACCATTGTCTTTAGTGATGTGGATGAGCCCGTCATCAGAGCCTGTCCATAAAACACCCTCTTCGTGCGTTGAAAATGCTGCTGCGAATATGGTTCCGTAATACTCAACGGCAGTGTTATCCTGTGTTAAAGGGCCTCCAGAAGATTTTAAAGTTGAAGGGTCGTTCCGTGTTAAATCAGGACTTACAACCTCCCAACTTTGGCCTTGGTTAGTAGAAACGTGCACGTGATTTGAGAATGTATATAATTTCGATTGATCAAAGGCTGAAAACTGAATGGGGAAATTCCACTGAAAACGATATTTCATATCTTCAACTCCATGGCCCATTGGGTTATCTGGCCATACATTAATGGCTCGGGCTGCTTTTCTTTGATGGTCATATCTTGTTAAAAAGCCATCATAACTACCGCCATATACTATGTCGTTGTTTTTTGGATCGGGTGCCAAATGAGCACTTTCGCCACCTGCAGTTGATTCCCAGTCTTCTTCAGAAATAGAACCTCCAGAGGAACGATGATTAATTCGAATGGCTGAATTATCTTGTTGTGCTCCATAAATTCGGTATGGGAAACTATTATCTGTAGTAACTCTGTAAAATTGCGAAGTAGGTTGGTTCATATATGTTGACCAATTGGTACCAGCATCAAAACTTACTTGGCCACCACCATCATCAGCTACAATCATTCGGTTATGGTCTTCAGGTGCTATCCATAAATCGTGGTGATCTCCGTGTGGAGTTCGGATGGATTCGAAAGACTTGCCTCCATCGGTAGATACATGAAACTGCACATTGGCAACGTATAATTTATTTTCATCTTGGGTATCGGCATAAATGCGAGTGTAATACCAAGCACGCTGACGTAGTTTGCGAGCTTCATTAATTTTATTCCATGTTTTGCCTCCATCATCAGAGCGGTAGATTCCTCCTTCTTTGGCTTCAATTATCGCCCAAATTCGTTCTGAATTAACTGGAGAGATAGTTACTCCACTTATTCCCCAAATGCCTTCTGGCAATCCTTTTCGATCAGAAATTTCTACCCAGTGTTCTCCTGCATCTGTACTTGTCCACAAGGCTGAACCTTCTCCTCCGCTTGATAAGCTGTAAGGTGTTCTGCGCACATTCCAAGTACTAGCATATAAAACCCTGCTATTATTGGGATCGATGATTAAATCAACCGCTCCAGCATCTTTGTTGGCAAACAAAACTTTGTTCCAAGTTGCTCCTCCATTAGTACTTTTATACACACCTCGCTCATTCGATGATTTATACAAATCACCTAGCACGGCTGCATACACAATGTCAGGGTTTTTAGGGTCGATTCTAATGCGCGGAATATGGCGTGAGTTTTTAAGCCCAATTTCATTCCAAGTTTTACCCGCATCTTCCGACTTGTACATGCCATAACCCGAAGAAACATTACCACGAACGGTAACTTCTCCACCTCCCACATAAATTACATTTGGGTCGTAGGTGCTTACAGCAATGGCTCCGATAGAGCCACCAAAAAACCCATCCGAAATGTTTTTCCAAGTGCTACCACCATCTTCAGTTTTCCAAACGCCACCACCTGTGGTACCCATATAGTATAAGTTGGCTTTGCCAAGCACGCCTGTAACGGCAGCAGATCGGCCACCTCTAAAAGGGCCAATATTTCGCCATTTAAGCCCATTATAAAGAGCTGTATCAACTTTTACAGTTTGCGTGGTTGACTTCTTCGATTTTTTGCGTTGCGAAAAACTAGGTTGAAGAATGAATAAGCTAAGCAGAGTGAGTAATAAATATCTTTTCATAATAGTAATTTATCTAATTATTTAAGTGTTTGGTCCATTAAGTAAATAATGGTAGTCATTGCGGCCGCTCCAAGTTCAAGCTCTCTTTTATTAACCATTTCAAACACATCATTTTTGGAGTGGTGTAAGTTAAAATATTCTTGCGAATTGATGGCAATGCCTAGTTGAATCATATCAGGATAATATTCTTTAAGAGGGCCAATGTCAACTCCTCCATGTCCTTTTTTTAAAGAGTAGAGTTCAAAATCTTCGAGCATTGGTCTAAACTGCTGAACCATTTCAATTTGCTTTTCTGATCCATCAATTTTATACCCTAGAGGTAGAAACCCTCCGTTATCGCTTTCAATGGCACAGATATGCTCTTCTTTATTTTCAGAAGCTATTTTAGCATAGGCTTTCCCACCTCTATTGCCGTTTTCTTCATTCATAAATAGCACACATCTTAAGGTATGATTTGGTTGATAACCAAGGGTTTTTAAAATACGCATAGCCTCTATGGAATGTGCAATTCCTGCTCCGTCATCATGTGCGCCTTCGCCCACATCCCAAGAATCTAAATGCCCTCCCCAAGAAATGATTTTGTCATCCTTTCCCGTCATTTCTGCAATTACATTATAAGAGGTTTTGTCCTCAAACACTTTGCAATCCATCTCCATTTTTAAAGTCACTTTTCCTTTTGTAAGCCACTCTGTAAGTAGAGTTGCATTATTGGTGCTAATAGCTGCTCCGGGTATTTGATTTACACCTTCTTCATAATTCATTGTGCCCGTATGCGGAAAATTATCTTCGGGGGTTGCCAATGAACGAATGATTACTGCTTTTGCGTTGAGTTTACCAGCCTCACTAGTGCCATTTCCCCTGATTGGGTAGCAAGCACCATAGGCCTTAAATGTTTGAATAAGTTTTTGATCGAAGGCCTTATTTATGAAGACAATTTTCCCTTCTACTTCTTTAGTGGTTAACTTTTGAAGGGCTTTTACGCTTGCTACTTCGAGTATTTCTCCTTCTATAAGTCCTTTGGTGCCAACAGAGCCACCTAGGGCTAGGATGTCTAATTTTAATGTTTCGCCTTGTTCGTTGATAATCCAACCAGCTTCTGTTGTGCCTCTTTCCCAGTGTGGCACTTTAATTTCTTGTAAATATACTTTATCGAATCCGTAGGAATTGAGTAGTTTTTCTCCCCAGACTACGGCCATTTCAGCTTCTGCTGAACCAGCAAGTCGTGCGCCAATGTCTTTGCATAAGCTTCGTAAGTTTTGGTGAGATTCTCCTCTTTCTAAGGCTTCGTCATATACTTTTCTAATGAACTCAGTATCTGATTGGCTGTAAATTTGGGTGGAAACAAGTAGTAAAAAAATGGATAGGAATAACTTCATAAAAAAAGGAATTAAAGGGTTGTGTTTAAATAATGGCACAGTAATGAATTAGAAAATTAACCAATTATTCGGGAGAAATAAAATCGATTTTTTAAGTGGAGGTTTAGGCTTGGTGAATGGTAGCCAATTATATCTAATTAGATTAATCTAATATTTTTTAAAATTGTACTATCTTGTTTATTCAATGAAAATAATAGAGACCACTAGATTAGTTATTCGCGAAGTAAACATCGCAGACCTTGATTCTTTAGCAGATATATTATCTGATGCGGAGGTAATGCGATATTCGTTTAGAGGGGTTTGTTCACCAGCAGAAATTGACAATTATATTATGGACTGTCAGGCTAATTATAAAGCAAATGGGTTTGGGCAATGGGCTGTTATTGATAAATCGAGC
>CAZDQR010000031.1:0-17446 GCA_964507315.1 uncultured Roseivirgaceae bacterium | reverse complement strand
CTTAAAAAGTTTCAGGCTAAATATCCCGAGTTGTTAAAGGAAAAGCATTAGCAATTACTTGAAAATATTTATGGGTTTTATCTGTGTAAATCCGCGGAAGCGTTAACTGTAGCTATCCAACCACCGCACTTGCTTCAATCTCTAACAAATAATCAGGGTCAATGAGTTGAGAAACTTCAATCATAGAAGTGGCAGGTTTTATGTTTCGGAAAATCTCTCCGTGTGCTCGTCCTATTTCTTCCCATTGAGTAATATCAGTAACAAATATTCGAGTTCGGATAACATCATCTAGTTTAGAGCCTGCCTGTTGCAATACTTCTTCAATAATTTCTAAAATACGTTTTGTTTGCAAATAGGGATCGTCTTTGCCAACTAAATCACCATCCTTTAAAGCTACCGTACCAGAAATTTCAATTATGTTTCCTATGCGAACAGCTCGGCTATAACCTACTTTGTCTTCCCAAGGTGCTCCTGTTGAAATATTTAATCTTTCCATAATTTTATTTTTTTCATTCCGAGGAAGGAGGAATCTTCTGCTAATCAAAGATAACTTTCGTTTCTTAGAAGATTCCTCGTCTCTAGGTAAATTAGTGGTGTACCGCGCATATAATTTTAGTAATTTACTATGCACATAAATAGTGCAAGCGTCTGCATGTTCTTATTACCCTTATAAACTATTTAAAATCTACATTGCAAATCCTTACATTTGCACCTTTAATTTTAGAATGAAAATAACTGATTTTCTTACCCTTTACAAAAACAATAGCCTCGTTTTAGGCGCGGCAGAAGCAATTAAACCAAACCACACCTTTAGGCTAAAGCTAAAAGGATTAGTGGGTAGTTTAGATGCTGTTGTGGCGGCAGCTGTATATGGGCTTAATCATCAGAATTATTTATTTGTATTGCACGATAAGGAGGAGGCGGCCTACTTTTTTAATGACCTTCAAAATTTACTTCAAGGAAAAGAGGTTTTGTTTTTTCCCACTTCTTATAAACGACCTTATCAGTTTGATGAAACAGAGAATGCCAACATTTTACAACGGGCAGAGATTTTAAACAGAATTAATAACAAGGCCTCTAGTGGTGAACTTATAGTTACCTATCCCGAAGCCCTCACTGAGCGTGTAATTAATAAAAAATCGCTTAGAGAAAACACATTTACCGCCAAGGTAGGAGACCAAGTGGATGTGGCTTTCCTAGAGGAGATTTTGAGCACTTATGATTTTGATAAATCAGATTTTGTGTATGAAGCTGGGCAATTCTCCATTCGTGGGGGCATTGTAGATGTGTATTCCTACGCCCATGATTTACCTTACAGGTTAGAGTTTTTTGGAGATGAAATTGAAAGTATCAGAACTTTTGACCCAACCACACAACTATCAGAGGATAGTTTAAAATCAATAAATATCATACCCAACGTACAAACCAAATTGGTGTTGGAAGAGCGACAATCATTTTTTGATTTTGTTCCTAAAAACACCAAATTATGGTTTAAGGATATGGGGCTGACCTATGATGTGGTAGACAAGTATTTTGCAAAAGCCACAGAGAATTTCGATCAAGTATTAGAAATGTCTGGGCAAACAAAAGTGGTATTGGAGCCTGCTGATTTGTTTGAATCAGCCACCACATTAAAAGCAAGTATTCAAGATTTTCCTATTATAGAATTTGGTAATCGGTTTAGTAAAGTAAAGGCCCAAGAAATAGAATTTGAAGCAAAACCACAGCAATCCTTTAATAAAGATTTTACACTACTTGCTGATACGCTTGCTAAAAATGAACATATTGGCTTAACCAATATTATTGCAGCAGAATCACCCAAGCAGCACGATCGTTTACAAACAATTTTTGAAGAAGTACAACCCAATTTACAGTTTCATCCATTAGCGATTGGCCTGCGAGCTGGGTTTATCGACCCATCCTTACAAATTGCCTGCTATACCGATCACCAAATATTTGAGCGCTTTCATAAGTATAAAGTAAAGGATAACCACTCCAAGTCGAAGGCTCTTACACTAAAGGAACTTCGAACACTTAACCCTGGGGATTACGTTACCCACATAGACTATGGTATTGGAAGGTTTGCCGGACTAAAAAAAGTGCAAGCAGGTACACGAATGCAAGAGGCCGTCCGCTTAATTTATAAGGATGACGACATTCTTTATGTGAGTATCCATTCCATTCATAAAATATCAAAATACAGTGGCCAAGAAGGAGCTCCTCCTTCTATGAATAAACTGGGCTCTCCAGAGTGGGAAACCAAGAAAAAGAAAGCCCGTAAACAGGTAGCTGATATCGCGCGTGATTTAATAAAATTATATGCTAAGCGTAAAAAAGTACCTGGATTTGCCTTTTCTCCTGATACATTTATGCAAGCAGAGTTAGAATCTTCATTTATTTATGAAGATACGCCTGACCAAGCCAAGGCCACCCAAGATGTAAAAAACGACATGGAGCTCACCCACCCAATGGATAGGTTGGTGTGTGGCGATGTTGGTTTTGGTAAAACCGAAATCGCTATTCGTGCGGCTTTTAAGGCGGTTGCAGATAGTAAACAGGCTGCCATTTTAGTGCCTACGACCATTTTGGCCATGCAGCACTATCGCACGTTTAGCGAGCGTATGGCTAAACTGCCGGTTAATATTGAATACGTAAATAGATTTAAAACGCCTGCCAGTATTAAAAAAACACTGGAGCGAGTAGCGTCTGGCGAAACTGATATTTTAATTGGCACTCATCGTATTGTAAACAAGGATGTTAAGTTTAAAAACCTTGGCTTAATGATTATTGATGAGGAGCAAAAATTTGGCGTTAAAGTAAAGGAAAAGCTAAAGGAACTTAGGATAAATGTTGATTCACTAACGCTTACAGCCACACCAATACCTCGAACGCTCCATTTCTCTTTAATGGGCGCTCGCGACCTAAGCATTATTGCCACTCCTCCCCCAAATAGGCAGCCGGTTACCACCGAAATTCATGCTTTTAATGAGGCTTTTATTAGAGATGCAATTTCATTTGAATTGCGAAGAGGTGGCCAAGTGTTTTTTGTACACAATCGAGTAAAAGATATTGAGGCCATTGGTAACATCATCCTTAAACTAGTACCAGATGCACGTATTGGAGTAGCTCACGGGCAAATGGAAGGCCATAAGCTAGAAAAGCATATGATGCGCTTTATAGAGGGAGAATATGATGTGTTGGTATCTACCAATATTATCGAATCTGGATTGGACATTCCAAATGCAAATACCATTATCATCAACCACGCACACATGTTTGGCTTATCGGATTTGCACCAAATGCGTGGCCGTGTTGGGCGTTCTAATAAAAAGGCCTTTTGCTATTTATTATCACCACCAACCATTGGGCTATCTACCGATGCTCGAAAACGATTAAGTACACTCGAAGAGTTCTCCGAACTAGGTGATGGGTTTAAAGTGGCTATGCGTGATTTAGATATTAGAGGAGCAGGAAATCTGCTAGGGTCTGAGCAATCAGGCTTTATATCGGACCTTGGGTTTGATATGTACCATAAAATTTTAGATGAGGCGATTCAAGAGTTAAAAGAATCCGAATTCAAAGAGCTTTTTGAGAAAGAGCTTAGTGAAACCGTAAAAGAGTTGGTAGAAGATTGTGTGATTGAGTCTGATTTGGAATTATTAATTCCTGAAGATTACGTAAAAAACATAACAGAGCGATTAAGTCTCTACACTCAACTGGATAGCACTAAAGATCAAGAAGGGTTGAATAAGTTTGAATTGGAAGTAGTAGATCGCTTTGGGCCATTGCCTCAATCTGTTAAAGAACTGCTTACTTCGGTGCAATTAAGATGGTTTGCCGAAAAGCTTGGCTTCGAAAAAGTAGTATTAAAAGGGGGCAAGCTAAAAGGCTATTTTGTGCCTCAAGAAAAGGAAGCTTATTATACTGGGCCTGTGTTTGGTAAGGTACTAGGGTTTGTACAGCAGCATCCTAAAAAGTGCCAGATGAAAGAGTTTAAAGGCAAACTTATTTTAACTATCCAAAACATTGAATCTGTTGAAGATGGCAAATCAGTATTAGCAGAAATATTTGGCCAATAAAAAAACCCTCACGAGGAGGGTTTTTAGTAGAATATTGTTTGTAAGCTTTAATCTTTTTTATGAGAAACTCTAAGTTTATTTGTAACCACAGTTCTACGTTCTCTATGATTACAATAAGAACACTTAAAGTAATTTAACAATTCACCTTCTTGGTCAACGGTTGCTGATCTAATTACCTCTTCGTTTTCAATTCTAAGAGTTCTGTATCCACAAGAAGGACACTCAACTGCGAGAGAAGAACCTTCGTATTTCTCAATTTTTTTGTATCCTGTTTCTTCATCTAACCACACATCATAATCTACTGCGTGCATGGCTTCTTCTTCAATTTGCTCATCAGTAAGGTATTCATCTTCGTCTTCCTCACTTATCAACTTCATTTTATTGCCATTATTAGGGTTAACTCTTGGCTTATGACGAAGTTTATTCATTCTTTTTTCAACATAAAATGGATAATATACTTTTATTAAACTGTTGAAAATAAGGGCAAAAATGGTTGTAAAACTAGCAGTAACAAATAATCTTACAAATAAGAAAATCATTGCTTCTTTAACAGATTCTGGGAAAGCAACATTAATCCATAACCCAACACCAATTGTAATCGTTAACATGCTATACCAAAACATGTCAATTTCATTATCATTTATATAGTCATGTTTTGCTTTTGGATCGCTCGTGGTTGCTCTTTTAAAGAAGTAATAAAGGGATATTAAAATTCCCACTACGATGATTACCACTGATACCCTGGTAATCCAGACATTCCATACTGCAAGAAAGTCCACGTAAGATTGATTGTACTCTTCCATTTCTTATTTTTCTAGGTTTTTAGTTATTGACTATGCAAAGATTGTAATATAAACCACAATTTATGCAAATACTAGGTAGGAAAAAAACAGAATACATTAAAATATTAATAATAACCCCGTAATGTGTTATTTCCACTCCTTAAATTAGCTGTTAATGAATTATTTTGATCCTAACTTTAGTTATTCCTTCATCGATAAAGTTAAGTTTTTTTGCTGCTGATTTAGATAAATCAATAATCCTTCCTTTTACAAATGGGCCTCTGTCATTTATTACGACAATAACCGTTTTTTTATTGTTTAAGTTGGTCACTTTTACTTTAGTGCCGAACGGAAGCGTTTTATGCGCAGCGGTAAGTTTATTATGCTTGTATTTATCCCCATTTGCTGTAGTTCTTCCTACAAACTTATCAGCATAATAGGAGGCAATTCCCTCTGTTTTAGTTTGTTGAGCAAAACTGGTTTGCTGAATAAATAGCATTAAACAAATTGTTGCACATAATAGTATTGGCAGTTTTTTCATTGGTATAAATTGTGATTAAAATTAAGACGGTAATAATAACGGCATTTAGATAAATGTTTTTCTTTGCGCACCTGTTGTACAAAGTTTCGCTATTGTACAACTACATTATTTGTGTACAAGTGTATGACCATTAGCAGGTAATCGCTTCTGTTTTTTTGAAGATAATAAATATTATAATTGATAACAACGTACAAAACTAAAAGCTTGTACTTAGTGTTTTTGTAGTTAATTAAAATGAAGTCTAATTTACAACCTCTGAGCATCTATAGCTGTTAAAAAAAACAATCTCACATAATATCTCCTCTTCATATCTATAATCGCAAGATTCCCTTTAATTTCGCAGCATGTCTGTTGTTAAAGAAATGCTTTCTCGTAAAAGAGTGCTGCCCCTATTGCTAATATTAGCAATGATTGCCATGTATTATTGGAGACAAGATGCAAAATTAGTAGAGCTGCATGGGCAAACATTTGGCACCATTAGCTACACCATAAAATATAAAGATAAACAGCAACGAAATTTTAAGAATAGTATAGATTCCTTGCTCGATGTGTTTAATGATGCCGTGAGTCATTACCGACCTAGCTCAGAACTTTCGAGGTTTAATAGAGACTCGACTGTGACATTTGAGCTGCCTTATATGTACCCTATATTAACAGTTAGCAAGCATGTTTATAATGCCACAAATGGCGGGTTTAACCCAGCAGTAATGCCTTTGGTAAATGCGTGGGGCTTTGGGCCTGATAAAAGCCTTGAACCCGATAGCCTTACAATTGATTCATTACGAAAATTTGCTGATTTTAAGTTAGTAGATTTTAATGACCATAAAGCATGGAAGCTTGATGCCAGAGTGCAATTAGATTTTAGTGCTGTTGCCAAAGGACAAGGCGTAGATGTGGTGTTGGCCTTCTTGCAATCAAAAGGGATAACCGATGTATTTGTAGAAATTGGAGGCGAAGTAAATGCCAAAGGCTCCAATGCGAAAGGTGAGCCTTGGCGTATTGCGCTTTTAGATCCGATTTCAGATGCTATTAACCAATCATATATCGCAGTGGTTGATTTACAGGATAAGGCTGTTGCCACTTCGGCCAATAACTTTAATTATGTAATTAAAGAGGGTGTTCGTTATTCGCACACCCTCAACCCTTTTACAGGCTACCCAACCCATAACACTATTTTAAGTGCATCGGTTTTTGCAGATAATTGTATGATTGCAGATGCATACGCCACTGCTTTTATGGCCTTGGGCCAAGAAAAGGCCATAGAGATTAGCATGGCACAACCTGAAATTGAAGTATATTTAGTGTATAGTTTGGCCAATGGAAAAACAGCAACCTATACATCTGAAGGCCTCAAAAATGTACTTAAAGAGCGCAAGGAAAAATGATTATCAACCTTATAATTTTAATTGGTAGTGCGTTGGTAGGAGGTTTTATTTCTCTTAAATACTCAAACAGAAAAGAAGTAAACTACTCTTTAATACTTGCCTTTTCGGGTGCTTATTTATTTTCGATTACCATTATTCATATTTTACCCGAGCTATTTAGCCATGCCCAAAACCCAGGGCTCACAGGTATATATGTGCTTGGCGGATTTTTTCTGCAGCAAGTGCTCGAAATTTTTACGGCAGGTGCAGAACATGGCCACGTGCATACCACGGAGCATGCACATAAGCACAAATCCGGATTAGCTTTGTCATTACTAATTGGCCTTTCGGTGCACTCCATTTTAGAAGGTTCGCTGTTAACACACTCGCACGCCAACCCTGCAGATACCAGTAACCTTGCCATTGCCTTAGGCATTGGCTTGCACAAATTACCAGCAGCCTTTGCTATGATGACAATTTTACTTTGCTATTATCACAGTAAAACCAAGCCTATTATTTTTCTTATACTTTTTGCACTTGCATCTCCTTTAGGATTACTCATAAGCCAATATGCCATTGATATTCAGCTTTTTACAGATCAAACCATTAACATTTTATTTGCCGTGGTTAGCGGTAGTTTCTTGTACATTTCTACCACTATTGTGTTTGAAAGCACCCCTGGGCATAAAGTAAAGTTTAATAAACTTTTAGTGTTACTGCTAGGTGCTGGCGTTGCCGTTTTGGCAGAATGGTTTATGTAATTTAACCCGAAATATGCAATAGAAATTCTATTACTAACACAAACTGCTGCAAATCAGTCGTTTTACTAAGTTTATCTTCTTAACCATAGCGGTGCTATGCTTTTCGAACATAAACTTCTGATTTATTGCACTTTGCATTCTCATTACGAATCCTATTGCATAATCCGGGTTTAAACCATTTATAAAATGAAAAAACCACGGAACAAGATGCTCCATGGTTTTTATTTAATCCTTCACTCACTATACAAAAATCAGTCTTTGTAAAAATCATCTGTAGGAACTTCGCCTACAAGCTCCGTAATAAATGCATTTAATTCTGGTTGAATATCACTAATAGAAATACCGGCATTAAAAGCCAATGTGCCTTCGTTAAGCGATCGTAATACGATTGGCCAAGGTAAATCAGTGCCAAAATGAGTTTTCAGGCCTTTAGAAATTATTCTTGCTGAACTCATTTTATCTTCCATAATTTTAGAAGACGCTACTTTATAAGCCATGATAAAATCTTCTACCGCTGCAGCCTTTTCTTCTGTATCGTATTGTGGTAAAGCGGCTACTCCACCAAGTGGTAATTGGTTTGCAGACCAACTTGAATACCCATTTAGCAAGCGTTGCAGACTAATTGATTTTGAAAGCTTAGCACCGCTAAACGTTGATTTTGCAACAAAGCCAGTTGCAGCAGGTTCGGCCAAAAGCAAGGCATCTGCTTCTCCCGATTCTACTCTATCCATAGCAGGTTGTATTAAGTCATACTCAATAGTAAAATCACTTATATTAAAGCCATTTCTTAAAATAGCTGCTTGCAAAATTTTATCTGCAGGGCCATTTTTACCTGATCCCTTTGGGCCTGTGATTAAAATAGTTTTACCCATTAATTGATCTAGCGAAACGACACTTTCGTTGGTAACTAAATAAAAATTATCCCATAAAGTAACGGCTCTTAATTGCAGGTCTGGAATGCTGCCACTTATTACATGTTTGGCCATTATGTACGAATAGATGGTAGTGATGTCTGCTTCCCCAGATTCAAAATAAGGAGGCACATCGGAGCCACCATCAACGGCTGTTAGTGCGATGTTTAGTTCAGGGTTATCTTCCATCATTAAAAACACTGGGAATACATTGGGGTTGGCAGGAGACACTACCTTTAACTCAGGCGATGCTGCTGTAGACGATGATGGCATAATCGATTCATCTCCACAAGAAGATAGAATTCCAAAAGCCGAAAAAATTAAGGCTGCTAATACAAATTGATGTTTCATTTTTTTCATAGTAATGCTGTTTAAAAAATTATTCGTTGCAAAACTGAATCATCTAGCATTATTAACCCGAAATTTTAATCTAGCAGATGTTCAACTAAGCCTAGTTGAACAAAACAGCCCTCAATTAGCCTATATTGTGCTCTTTTTGATATTGAGAAGGTGTTGTTTGATACGTTTTTTTAAACGCTTTATAAAAAGTAGCCTTGCTTTTAAACCCACATTCTTGGGCAATAGCATCAACCGTTAAGTAATTATTCTTTTTATCTACTAACATGTTGGCCGCATGTTCTGCCCTTTGTTTACTAATAAAATCGTAAAAATTAGTCTCTAGAATTTTATTTAAAATGCCCGAAACAATGTGGGTTTTAAAACCAACCACCGTTGAAAATTGAGTAAGGTTACACCCCACCTCTAAGTAACATGTTTGATTGGAAGCGTTCGCAAGAAATTTTTCCTTATATGATTCAAGCTCCTCCAAACCAATTTGGCTGGTATTGATTTCCTTACTGATTTGCTCGAGTTCCTCTTCTTTCTCTTCTTGTGCAAACTTTAATGGCTGCACAAATACACTAAAATTAAATAATAGATACCAATTAATAAGACCAACCATAATCGCCAAAGCCGTAGTTGCAATGTTAAAATCAAATTGTGATCTTAAAAAAATAGCGCTCGCCCAAATTAGAAAAAATGAAAGCAACGCATTCCTTAACCAATGATGTTTTTTATCCTCGATTGTTCCATAAAAATTAAACACATTTTTTTCATGCTTGCGGAGCTCCAATAAAGCCAACGTAATAAACACTATACCGTTAATTGTTTTAATCGCAAATAGAATTTTTTGATCTAATGGCATTTGTCCAACAATCATCTCCTCCAATAAGTTAACTTTTACAGGATTCGGCTGTAAGTAGATAGGTACTAAATAATATAAAAGGATTGCCGCAGGCAGAATTAAAATGTACAACCATTGAGGGCTCTTTTTCTTAGGATTAATTAAATAAAAACTGAACAAATAAATTACTACGGGGGTAGCTAATTGAAGTAAATGATTGGTTTGAATAATAGCAGGATAGCTTGCATACAACTCAGTAAGAATAGCAAATGCATATAAAATATTAACACTCTGAATTAGAATAAACGCAACAAAATAAAGCTTCGCTTTATAAAAACTAGCGTTAAGTTTTAATACCAATGCAATAGCTCCCGTGATGCCAGTAGTAGCAAGCGTAAAAATTAAAAGCTGAAGGGGGCTAATGTTCATCTTAACAAAATAAACCCTTTGATTGCTAATTACCACTATAATTAAGCGCCTCTCCTAATTATAATGTATTTTTGAAGTATGGAATTCCTTTTCCAATATTATCAATCTATTAAGCGCAATTTGTTTCTCAACATCAAGCGAAGAGACGAGTTTCATTTGATCTCAAATTCATAGTTTTCTTGCCTCTTAATTGCAGGTTTAATTTTACCAACTAAGTACTTTACTTAGCTGTATTTCAATACATTTTTCTCCTAATAAACAATATCTTATGGAACTTCCATTTGCAGAATTATATAAAATTAAGATGGTGGAAACCATCAAACAAAGTACACGCGAACAACGAGAAGTATGGCTTGCCGAAGCCTATAATAATGTGTTTAACCTACGTAGCGAATATGTTTTTATCGATTTACTAACCGACTCAGGAACAGGGGCTATGAGCGATAAACAATGGGGACAAATGATGGTTGGTGACGAAAGTTATGCGGGAGCTTCCTCTTACATTAAAATGAAAGAAGCCATTAAAAACATGTTTGGTTTTGATGATTTTTTACCAACTCACCAAGGGCGAGCTGCTGAAAATGTACTCTTCTCGGTATTGGTAAAAGAAGGTGATATTATACCTGGTAATTCACATTTTGATACCACCAAAGGGCATATCGAATTTAGGAAAGCAAGTGCCATTGATTGCACCATTGATGAAGCTTTTGACACCACCATTTATCATCCCTTTAAAGGCAACCTCGATCTTGATAAACTAACCACCGTGTTTGAGGAAACACCCAAAGGAAAAATTCCTATGGTGATTGTGACTGTTACAAATAACACTTCGGGAGGGCAACCTGTTTCGATGCAAAACCTTAGAGAAGTATCAGCTCTAACACATCAATACGGAGCCAAAGTATTACTTGATTCCGCTCGATTTGCAGAAAATGCTTACTTTATTAAGAAACGAGAAGAAGGGTATGCGAACAAAAGCATTAAGGAAATTGTAAAAGAAATGTACTCCTATGCCGATGTTATGACCATGAGTAGTAAAAAGGATGCTATTGTAAACATGGGAGGATTTATTGGTTTTGGCGATAGAGAGTGCTACGAAAAAGCCAGCGTGTATAATATTATGTTCGAGGGCTTTGTAACCTATGGAGGCATGTCCGGCAGAGATATGAATGCTCTTACCCAAGGGTTAGATGAAGCCACCGAGTTTGATTATTTAGATACCCGTATTAGACAGGTAGAATACCTTGCTGATAAATTACTAGCACATGGTGTGCCTATTTTACAACCCACAGGAGGGCACGCTATTTTTATAGATGCAAAGAAATTTTTCCCATCCATTCCCAAAGAAGAATACATAGCCCAAAGGCTAGTTGTGGAGCTCTACTTAGAAGCAGGTTTACGCACAGTAGAAATTGGCACTATACTAGCCGATCGCGACCCCGAAACACGAGAAAACCGATATCCTAAATTAGAATTAGTACGCTTGGCCATCCCTCGCAGGGTATATACCAATAGCCATATGGATTATATTGCGGCTGCCGTTTGCAACGTGTTCGACCGAAGAGCAGAAACCACTCGTGGGATGAAAATTTTAAAAGAAGCGCCCATTATGAGGCATTTTACGGTGAAGTTGGCAAAATTGTAAGAATAGAAAGACCTTGCCAAAAAATTCTATTTTAATTCTCATTTATTTATTATAAATTTGTAACCATTGTATAAGGTTGTGTAATATGGTTATAAAAGATTATTATTCGTTATCAGAAGCTTCTGAAATATTAGGAAAGAGTAAAGAAACACTCAGAAGATGGGACAGAGAAGGCAAACTTAGTGCAGTAAGGGAGCCGATGAGTCAATATAGAATTTATAAGAAAGATCAGATAAATTCCATTATGGAATTGTATTCCGATGGGCACAATGAAAGTGTTGATAATACAGTGACTCCTGATAATGACTATAAAGTGCTAGAACTTTTTGCAGGAGCAGGAGGTTTAGCCATAGGCTTAGAAAAATCAGGAATTAAATGTGCTGCATTAAATGAAATCGACAAATGGGCTTGTCAAACATTACGAGAAAATAGACCCCATTGGAATGTATTAGAAGGAGATATTAAATCTTTTACTTTCACTAAGTATAAAAACAAAGTTGATATAGTTACTGGTGGGTTTCCATGTCAAGCCTTTAGTTATGCAGGGAAAAAACTTGGAATGAAAGATGCTAGAGGTACTCTTTTCTATGAATTTGCAAGAGTCGTTCAAGAAATAAATCCACCAATTTGTGTGGGTGAAAATGTAAAGGGGTTGCTCTCCCATGATAGCGGTAAAACTATTGCAGGCATGATTTCAATTTTAGATGAAATTGGATATAATGTGATGCCTATTAAAGTTCTAAAAGCGATTAATTATAGAGTGCCCCAAAAAAGAGAACGTGTTATTTTAGTTGGTATTCGAAAAGATATCAATATTGATTATCATTATCCCAAAATGCACACATCGATTTTTAATTTGGTAGATGCTTTAAAAAAGGGAAAACTGTATGATTCTGATGTGCCAAAATCAGAAGGATCTCAATACCCAGAACACAAAAGAGAAGTATTAGATTTAGTTCCTCAAAAAGGATATTGGAGAAATTTGCCAATTGATATTCAAAAGGAGTATATGGGCAAAAGCTTTTATTTAGGAGGTGGAAAAACAGGCATTGCTCGTAGAATTGGATGGGACGAACCAAGTTTAACCCTTACATGTAGCCCTGCACAAAAACAGACAGAAAGGTGTCATCCAGATGAAACAAGGCCATTTACCGTGCGCGAATATGCAAGAATTCAAACATTTCCTGATAGTTGGAAATTTGAAGGGTCTGTTTCGCAGCAGTATAAACAAATTGGAAATGCCGTCCCTTGTAACTTAGGACAAGAAATAGGGTATTCGATTATTGATTTCTTAAATAAGTATTATTTGAGTTTATCAAACCCTAAATAATAGCTAAAATTTTCAAACGTTATTTCATCTAAAATTTTTCTGTCCGATTCTTGAGCACTTTTTGCAATTTCTTGAAGTGCCGAGTTTTCTTCGTTTTTAGAACTTTCTTTTTGTTTCAGAAAATCTTTAATTGCTTTAGGTAATACTCTATACAATTCAAAAAGGGCATATTCGCTGCCCGATAATAATTTGTAAAATTGATCTCCCGAAATCTTATATACTCTACTGTGACTATATTCTTTACCATTAATTTCGCCTTTCCATTTTTCGTTGAAGCTCCCTTTGGCTAATATTTGAACCCAATAACACTTGGCTTTTTTATAAGAATCAGCATAACCTGCTAGTTTTTGAAACAAGCTTTCTGCAGAGCTGCTATTCATTGTATTGTGCTTATTTTTAATATCTGCAAATAATGAATTGTCTGACGCCTTTATATCAAATCCACTTAATTTCCCCCTTTCAAACCCGGTTATTCCACCTAGTATTTGCTCATGAAAAGTTCCAATGGCATTATTTATGGACTTATCAACCTGCCTAGAAATTTCAGTTTTAATTAATGTTTCTTCATCTAAATGGTTGAAACACGTATCAAAAGTAAGCTTGATAGTATCAATCTTATTTTTATAGAACTTGCTTTTAGTAATGTTTGCCTTAGCTTTTAAATAAGAGTTATGCAGAGTTTCTATGCAGGAAAACAAATGTTCATCCGAAATATAGCTTAGATAAATATTGGCCATTATTTTGTTTTAGAAACGAATGTACAAAACTTATTTTATAGAATATTTTCAAGCACAATAAAGCTGAAATAAACTATAAGTCAGAATCACCCATTCATTGCGGCACTTTCTTCATCCGTCATTAGGCGAGAGTGTACAATAAACCGGAAGCCAAGCGGTATTTCTAAGGAGAAGCTTGAGCCTCTTCCTTCGGTGATATCCACCGTTAAAAAGGTGTGTTTCCAGTATTCGTATTGGTCTATATTCATGTAAAAATTAACATCCGCAATTACACCTAATAGGACATCACTCTCATCAAGGTACATATCGCCCTTTTCAAAAATCATAGGAGCGGAGCCATCACAGCAGCCTCCACTTTGATGGAAAATAAGGTCTCCGTGCATTCCTTGTAATTTTTTTACAAGTTCTATAGCTTTTTCGGTGATATCAACGCGTTTAATTTCCATACTCTAAAATAATAAAAAAGAGCAAGGACAGCATACGTCATCCTTGCTCTTTTTCTTGAATAATAATTCTAAAAGAACCCTAACTTGTTCTTATCATAAGAAATAAGCATATTCTTGTTTTGACGATAATAGTTCATCATCATCAAGTGGTTTTCTCTACCAAAACCAGATTTTTTATACCCGCCAAATGGTGCGTGTGCAGGGTATGCGTGGTAGCAATTTACCCAAACTCTACCTGCCTTAATGGCTCTAGGAATTTGGTATAATTGGTGTGCATCTCTCGTCCAAACACCCGCTCCTAAACCATAGAGCGTATCGTTGGCAATTTCAATAGCTTCGGCCTCATCTTTAAATTTGGTTACACAAACTACTGGGCCAAAAATCTCTTCTTGGAACACACGCATTTTATTATGGCCTTCTAAAATGGTAGGCTGAACATAGTTTCCTTTCGATAGGTCGCCAGATAAAGAGCAAACCTCTCCACCTGCCAATACTTTAGCACCTTCCTCTTTACCTATTTTTATGTAGGAAAGAATCTTCTCTTGCTGATCGTTCGAAGCCTGCGCACCCATCATTGTATTTACATCATAAGGGTTGTCTTGCACAATTGCTTTAGTTCTAGCAACTACACGTTCCATAAATTTATCGTAGATGTCTTCTTGCACCAAAATTCTTGATGGACAAGTACAAACTTCACCTTGGTTAAATGCAAAAAGAACAGCACCCTCAATAGCTTTATCTAAGAATGCATCATCCTCATCCATAACACTGTTAAAAAAGATATTAGGCGATTTACCACCTAACTCCATAGTAACAGGGTTTAGGTTTTTAGAAGCATACTGCATTATTAACTGCCCAGTTGTGGTTTCTCCTGTAAAGGCAACCTTATCAACTCCTGGGTTAGAAGCTAATGGTTTGCCCGCTTCAGGACCAAACCCGTGAATTACATTTAATACCCCTGGAGGAAATACATCTGCAATTTTCTCCATTAATAACGTAGCTGTTGAAGGCGTTTGTTCTGCCGGTTTAAGCACCACGCAATTTCCAGCAGCCAATGCTGGAGGCAATTTCCAAGACAGCATTAAAAGGGGAAAATTCCAAGGGATAATTTGCGCAATTACACCCAAAGGTTCTTTAATATTTATTGAAAGCGTATTTTCATCAATCTCAGTGGCAGAACCCTCTTCGGCTCTTATCACTGCTGCAAAATAACGCCAATGATCCACGGCTAGTGGCACATCTGCATTTAGTGTTTCTCTAATTGCCTTCCCATTATCGCAGGTTTCAACTAAGGCAAATTCTTCTAAATGTTCTTCTATTATATCGGCTACTTTATTAAGTAAAGCTGCTCTGCTAGCTGCAGAAGTGTTTCCCCACGCTTCCTTAGCTGCATTGGCCGCTGCTACGGCATTATCTACATCTTCTTTTTTAGATCGGGGGTATTTTGCTATTAAACTATTATCTATTGGTGATGGATTATCAAAATATTCTCCATCCACCGGGTCAACAAATTTACCATTGATAAAATTGCCGTACTTTTCTTTGAACTTTGGTTTACTATAACTCATCTATACGTTATTAGGTTTAAAATAAATTTCAACTCCGAAGTTAATAAAATCCAATAGAAAGCACTATAACAATCTTGCAATATCGTTGTAGTATAATCTCCTTATAATGTATCTTTAGACAATGGAAAATATGCTCATTAAGCACAAAAGCCAAAGGAAACTTACAACCCTAGTTGAAAACCATACTATTTATAATGCCAACTCTTCGGAGCTAAACGTATTCGAAACCCACACCATAGCCCATAGCGTTAGCCTCACTTTTGACTCCCCTATTTTAGCAAGTATGCTTACGGGCAAAAAGATTATGCATTTAGAAGGAATGCCTTCGTTTAATTTTTTACCTGGCGAATCGGTCGTGTTGCCAAGCAACAAAAAAATGGTGATTGATTTTCCAGAGGCTTCAGCAGAAAACCCTACACAATGTTTAGCTCTTGCAATTGATCCTTCAAAGATTAAAGAGGTTGCTAATTCATTTAATGAAAACAGCAGAATTGGCGTAGATGAAAATGCTGATTGGAATTTAGACGAAAAATCATTTCACCTAGATAATACCAATGGTATACACCGATTAGTGGCACGACTTATTTACTTATTTACAGAGGGCAACAAATCAAAAGACCTCTTTATTGATTTTGCTTTAAAAGAACTTATCATTCGGCTTTTACAAACCAAGGCTAGAAAGGCCTTGATGGGTGAAAACGCCTGTGCTACTAAAGAAGACAGTAGAATTGCCTTTGCCCTTAATTATATAAAAGAGCATTTAACAGAAAAGATTTCGATTGATAAATTGGTGGCAAAAACAAGCTTGAGCAAGTCGTATTTTTTTAAAGTGTTTAAAAACACCTTGGGTATGTCGCCCGTAGATTACCTTTTAGTAGAACGTATAAAATTTGCAAAAGAGCTGATTAAAACCACTAATTATCAAGTGGCTGAAATTGCGTATAAATCAGGGTTTAGTAGCCCGAGCTATTTTAGTAAGCAGTTTAAGCGATTCGAGAACATTAGTCCAGGCCATTTTAAAAAACTTATGGGTCAACCTGCATTTTCATAGAAAATCAGTGGTCATCCAACTTCATAAACTTCCGATTGGTCGAAATGTTAGCCATTTACTATTATCAATCAGTTATTATTCTTTAATTTACTAATTCAATTTTTTCAGCACTCTTTTGATTCAACAAAACAGACTATGAGCATTAAAATTCAAACCCTATCGGGATACCTCCACGAGTACCAGAAAAGCATCTTAGAACCTGAGGCTTTTTGGAGCCGAGTGGCAGAAACTTTTCATTGGAAAAAACAATGGGACACCGTGGTAGATTGGAATTTTGAAGAGCCCAAAATCAATTGGTTTGTTAATGGAAAATTGAACATTACGGAGAACATTCTAGACCGGCATATTTATACCCATGGAGATAGACCCGCTATTATTTGGGAACCAAACGACCCATCGGAATCCTCCAGAACACTTACTTATAAAGAACTGTATGAACAAGTAAACCAGTTCTCAAATGCCTTAAAACAAAAAGGAGTTAAGAAAGGTGACCGAATAGTCATATATATGCCAATGGTGCCAGAGGCAGCCATTGCAATGCTAGCTTGTGCTAGAGTTGGAGCCGTGCATTCTATTGTATTTGCAGGTTTTTCATCTACTGCTTTGGCGGATCGTATCA
>CAZDQR010000030.1:0-17463 GCA_964507315.1 uncultured Roseivirgaceae bacterium | reverse complement strand
AATAATCATATACAGGATCAGCAATAGTACTTGGTCTTAGTGTAGAAGGGATTGAACCTTCAATATCACACGTAATGTCAGCTATAACTTTAATTTTAAAATCAGATTTACTTGCGTCTTCTCTAGCAAACAATACCGGAGCGGACGGATCCCAAAAAGCCCCAGCAATTAATAGGTCCGCCACTTTTGCATACCTTAAAAAGTCTCCTTTAAACCCTTGTGGGTTATTATGAAATGATTTTATATCAAAAGGGCTGCCGTTAATAGTTTTATTATATTCGTTAGAATGAATTTGAGTAAACACAGGGTAGCTGTACTGCTCTTCTAAAAACTGCTGAGGAGTAATCTTAGCAATTCCCATACCTACCAACACTTCTTCTGCACCTTTAGAAACTCGACCACGACCAGTAAGCACGATCTTTATAGCTGGCAATTTCACATTAGCATATTCCGTTTCCAAGTCAGCTAGATCGTAGCATTTGTTTGCTGGTCTTAGATTAAAAAGATTGAACCTCTTACCATACGTAAGAATTCCGTTATAAGCACCCACAATGCCCGCATGCCTTCCAAAAGCAACTACCCTTGCACCATTTGAATTAGTTAATCCTTCATAATCAATGAGCTTTACTTTTTTTTCAATAATTGTTTGAAGCAATTTTTGGTTATACGGCTGCTCCTTAGAAGTATGTGAGAAGAAAAAATACATTTTATTCGGAATCAAATCAGGCATTGGCACTTCTTTAACGCCCAATAGCACATCGCAATCAGCTACTGTGTCCACTATATTTAGTCCAGCATCAATATATTCTTGATCTTTAAAACAACGGATATCACTTGACTGGACTATCACTTCTGCATCAAAGTTCTTTTGCAGGTCTGCAGCTTGTTGTGGTGTTAATGGCACTCGTTTATCAACAGGCACCTTACCTTCTTTAATTAACCCTATTTTTATCATATTAGAAACGTTCTTTTTCTACTCTGCTCAAATATTTATTTATTTCTACTAATAGTATTAGAGCATACGCCAATCCTAAAAAGATAGCCATAGCATAAGCAATTTCTTTTTTAATACTTGGGCTCGAAGGTTCAGTAAATACAGTAAAACTATCTCTTACTTCAAAATCTGTTCCCAATTCCAAAGCCGTTTCTGTTTTTTGTAACTGTTTATAAAGGTCAATACTTTGGTTATAAAAGGTAGTTGGGTTTAAATTACCCGACTCTCCCACATACACATTATTACTAGTAGATTCATCTTTGCGGTTTGCATTTGCTTTCATATTTAAGTTAAACAAATGCTTTAAGCTGTCAAGTTGATTTATATCAGCTTTAAGTTTTGCAATTAGGTTTTGCTGATTTATTTTAGTTGTTCTAATCCTGTTTTTTACAAACGGGTTATCTCTTAAGTAGCTAATAATAGCTTCTTGAAAATCTTCAATCATTGAATTATCAAACACACTTACAGAAAGTATATACGTTCTTTTATTCTGGATATACAGTTGATCCACTATTTTTTGAATATCTTCATCGCCAACTTTAAGCTCCCCAAGCTTTTGTTTGAGCACTTCAATATCCACTATATCTTGTTCGGAAACTAATGGCTCGTAAAAGAATCCTTTAATGTTCTTCGCTTCCTCAATATCTATTGATAATAGTTTAGATAAACCAGTACGTTCTTCTTCTTCACATAAAACATTTAATTTTTTAATGTTATTTTCAAACAGCCTTGTATTAAAATATAAAGAAGAAATAAGCATAGATGTTGAAAAATAAGGTTTATTCACTTTATTACAGGCAGCTCCCAGGATTGCCCCGAGGATTACCGTTCCAATAATCAAAACCTTATAATCCAGGCTTACTCTCCGAAACCTTATAATGAGGTTTACAAACCAGTTGCCAATATTTATAAATCCATTACCAATGGCTTGAAATAGTTTACGTAAATCAATCTCATCATCTCGGTATTGCTCGTTTAAATTTTGCTCGCTCATAGATAAATATTTGCCACAAAAATATAGAAAAAAAGAAGAAAGAAATCTCATTGGGTTACTAACTTGATAGTTGCTAATTTTGCCACTTAATGAAAAAAGGGGAACAAAAGAAAATTGCTGTTATTGGATTGGGTTATGTTGGTCTTCCATTAGCTGCCGAATTTGGAAAAATCAGAAGCATTGTTGGCTTTGACATCAACCAAGAAAGAATAATCGATTTGCAAAATGGTATTGATAAAACGTTAGAGCTTACCAGTGATGAGCTCTCTCAAGCAAACTACTTAAAATTCACTTTTTCTAAAAAAGACATAGAAGCAGCATCCATCTACATTATTACAGTACCTACTCCCATAGACAGTCATAAAAAACCAGACTTAACCCCACTTGAAAAAGCTAGCGAGTTAATCGGTTCAATATTAAAAAAAGGAGACATTGTTATCTATGAATCTACTGTTTACCCAGGGGCGACTGAAGAAGTTTGTGTGCCAATTTTAGAAAAAGAAAGTGGATTTACATTCAATAAAGATTTTTATTGTGGATATTCACCTGAACGAATAAACCCAGGAGATAAAGAACATCGGGTTGCAGATATAAAAAAAGTAACGAGTGGCAGTACTCCTAAAATTGGGAAAGAGGTTGATGAGTTATACGCAGAGATTATTAAAGCGGGAACCCACTTAGCTAGTTCCATTAAAGTGGCAGAAGCGGCCAAAGTCATCGAAAACTCACAACGTGATTTAAACATTGCATTTGTAAATGAACTGGCTAAAATATTTCATAAAATAGGCATCGATACACATGAAGTACTAGAGGCTGCCGCAACTAAATGGAATTTTCTCCCATTTAAACCAGGCCTTGTGGGCGGACATTGCATAGGCGTTGACCCTTATTATTTAACCTATAAAGCCGAAAGTCTTGGGTATAACCCGCAAGTAATTTTGGCAGGCAGAAGGGTAAATGATGGAATGGGGGCCTATGTGGCTAGTCGGGTAATGAAACTTTTAAATGTGGCCGGTACCGCACATAATGCAAAAGTGCTAGTACTCGGTATTACATTTAAAGAAGATTGTCCTGACATAAGAAACTCTAGAGTTATTGATGTTATTAAAGAGCTCAAAGAGTTTGGAACTAATGTAGAAGTGTATGACCCGAATGCGAATATGGCAGAAGTGGAAAAAGAGTACAATATTTCACTTCTTGAAAAGACAGCATCTAATTATGATGCCATTGTTTATGCAGTAAAGCATAAAATATTCAAAGAATTAGATTGGGGGACACTAAAATCTGCGAATACGGTGGTTTTTGATGTAAAAGGACAATTAGATAAAAGTCTAGCAGAAGAAAGGTTATAGATTTATTATATGAAGGGAATTATTTTGGCAGGAGGCTCAGGCACTCGCTTACACCCATTAACACTGGCTGTAAGTAAACAACTAATGCCTATTTATGATAAGCCCATGATTTACTATCCGCTATCGACTCTTATGTTAGCTGGCATTAAAGAAATTCTTATCATTTCCACTCCCGAGGATCTACCTAATTTTGAAAAGCTATTAGGAGATGGAGCAAGAATTGGGTGTCATTTTTCTTATAAAGTTCAACCCAAGCCCGAAGGGCTCGCTCAAGCCTTTATTATTGGTAAAGAGTTTATTGGTGGCGATGATGTAGCTTTAATTTTAGGAGATAATATTTTTTATGGTTCAGGAATGGCTAAGTTAATGCAGTCTCATACAAGCCCTAAGGGAGGTGTTGTATTTGCTTATCATGTAAATGACCCCGAACGCTATGGTGTGGTTGAATTTGATAATGATAAGAAAGCTATTTCAATAGAAGAAAAACCTGAGAATCCAAAATCCAATTATGCAGTGCCTGGTCTCTATTTTTATACTAATGAAGTGGTAAAAATAGCTGAAAGCATTAAACCCAGCCATCGTGGGGAACTTGAGATTACTGATGTAAATAAAGTGTACCTTAAACGAGGAACACTTGAGGTTGGCATTTTAGATAGAGGGACTGCTTGGTTAGATACCGGCACTATCCAATCTTTGATCGAAGCTGGTGAATTTGTAAAAGTAATTGAAAACCGACAGGGACTTAAAATTGGTTGCATTGAAGAGGTTGCTTACTTAATGGGTTACATTACAAAAGAACAAGTAGAAGACTTGGCTCAACCACTATTAAAAAGTGGCTATGGCAAATATTTAATACGTATTTTAAAACAATAGTGTTGGGAACTGAAAATAGAACTATTCAAAACTCCAAAGTCCTTGTTACTGGAGGTGCAGGCTTTATTGGCTCAAACTTAATCGATGAATTACTAAGCAATAATAATTCAGTTGTATGTTTAGATAATTTTTCTACCGGGAAAAGAGAAAATATAGAACATAATCTATCAAACCCATCATTTACCTTAATTGAAGGAGATATTCGAATTTTAGACGATTGTCAGAATGCTTGTAAAGGCGTAAATTGTGTGCTTCATCAAGCCGCCTTAGGCTCTGTCCCTAGATCTATTAATGATCCCATCACAACTAATGAAGTAAATGTAAGTGGCTTCCTAAATATGCTGGTTGCTGCTAAAGATAATAAAGTTAAACGCTTTGTGTACGCTGCTAGTTCTTCTACCTACGGTGACCATCCTGGATTGCCCAAAGTTGAAGACAAAATAGGAAAACCCCTATCCCCATATGCCGTCACCAAATACGTAAACGAGCTTTATGCTGATGTGTTTTATAAAACCTATGGACTAGAAACTATAGGCTTACGTTATTTTAATGTGTTCGGAAGAAGGCAAGATCCCAATGGAGCATATGCAGCTGTCATTCCCAAATTTATTAACCAGTTGGTAAACCTAGAATCTCCTACTATCAATGGGGATGGTAAAACCTCTCGTGATTTTACTTATATAGACAATGTGATTCAAATAAATCAATTAGCTGCTTTATCCACTAATCAAGCAGCTATTAACAAAGTATTTAATGTCGCTTTTGGAGGTAGAGTTTCTTTAATTGAAATGTTTGAAACCCTAAAAAACAACTTGGGACATTATCAAAATAATATTAAAGAAATAAGTCTAGACTTTGGCCCAGAACGAGCTGGTGATGTAAAACATTCTCAAGCAGATATTAGTTTCGCTAAAAACGTATTGGGCTATAAACCTGCTTTTGATTTTGAAACAGGAATTAAGAAGTATGTAGAATGGTATTGGAAAACTAAATGATCATTAAAGAAACCATGTTAAAAGGTTGTTATCATATAACACCTTCAATTTTCGAAGACGACAGAGGCTACTTCTATGAAAGTTTTAACAAAAAACTACTGGAGAAGACTATTGGTTATGATCTTAATTTTGTGCAAGACAACCAATCACAATCTGAAAATGGCGTAATTAGAGGACTGCACCTTCAATTAGGGAGTAATGGCCAAGCGAAACTTGTCCGTGCTATCCAAGGTTCCATTCTTGATGTTGTTGTTGATTTACGTAAATCTTCTTCTAGTTATGGACAGTCGGCTTCGTTTTCACTGAGTGATGAAAACAAGTCTCAATTATTTGTACCACGCGAATTTGCACATGGATTTATTGTATTATCAGAAACGGCAACAATTCATTATAAAGCAGATAATTACTATTCTCCTCAGTCAGAATCAGGTATTATTTTTAACGATACCGATTTAAACATCGACTGGAAATTACCCCTTGGAGATATTAAAACATCTGAAAAAGATCTTCTTTTACCAACACTTAAAGAATTTACAAGCAGGCATGCCTAACAAAACTATTCTCATTACAGGAGGAGCAGGGTTCATTGGCTCCAATTTTATTCCTTACTATTTAAAAGAACACCCTAAAGAACAGATAGTAAATTTAGACTTGCTTACCTATGCTGGAGATTTAAACAACCTTTTGGAGGTTGAAGCCAATCCTAATTATACTTTTGTAAAAGGAGATATCAGAGATTATCATCTCATTGAAGAGTTATTTGATAAATATAACTTTGATGGAATTTTTCACTTTGCCGCTGAATCGCATGTTGATAACTCCATTACAGGCCCCAAAGCATTTATAGAAACCAACGTAAATGGAACATTTAACCTTATAGAAGTAGCACGTAAAAAGTGGATGATCGCTCCTTTTAAAGTTAAAAGAGGCTATGAAAACAATAGGTTTCATCATGTCTCTACAGATGAAGTGTATGGAAGTTTAGGACCAACAGGACTGTTTACTGAAGAAACTCCTTACGCCCCGAACAGCCCCTATAGTGCATCCAAAGCTTCTTCTGATTTTTTAGTGCGCTCGTATTTTCATACTTATGGAATGAACGTGGTTACCACTAATTGTTCTAATAATTATGGTCCCAAGCAACACGATGAAAAACTAATCCCAACCATAATAAGAAAAGCATTGGCACAAGAGCCAATTCCAATTTATGGAAATGGTAAAAATATCCGTGATTGGCTTTATGTACTTGATCATTGTAAAGGGATTGATTTGGCATACAAAACAGGACTCTCAGGAGAAACTTATAATATTGGAGGAAAAAACGAACGCGACAACCTCTATATTGTTGATAAAATATGCAGCATTTTAGATGCCCGAAAACCTGCTGTCAATGGAACATCTTATAAAGACCTAGTCAGTTTTGTAAAGGATAGACCAGGACACGATCAACGATATGCCATTGATGCTACTAAAATAGAAAGTAATCTTGGTTGGAAAGCCAATGAAGATTTTGAATCAGGCATATTAAAAACAGTAGATTGTTACTTAACAAAATATAACTATTAGCTACTATTAACAGTAAGACCAAAGTATTGTATTTTTGCATAGAATTGTAAGATTTACTAACCCATAAGTTAAGTTGAAAGTAATTTTTGTTTTTGGTACTAGACCCGAAGCCATTAAAATGGCTCCATTAATCAAAGCATTCCAAGGTGACAAATCCATGAATGTTGTAGTCGCTGTAACAGGCCAACATAAAGAAATGCTATATCAAGTGTTAGATTTTTTCCACATCAAACCTGATTACGATTTAGAGCTGATGCAACCCAATCAAACTATTTATGATATTACATCTAGAGCACTTCTTGGGTTAAAATCAATCTTAGATAAAGAGACGCCTGATTTGATATTTGTACAGGGAGATACAACAACAGCTTTTGTAGGTGCTTTAGCAGGGTATTATAATCAAATTGAAGTAGCCCATTTAGAGGCAGGACTAAGAAGTGGTGATATGTATTCTCCTTTTCCTGAAGAAGGCAATAGGATATTAGCTGGACATTTAGCAACGTATCAATTTGCACCCACGAAGAGGGCTGTAAGCAACCTAAGCAAAGAGGGTATCTCCCAAAATGTATTCAATGTTGGCAATACTGTCATAGACGCATTACTGCTTGGACTCGATTTACTTAAGAAGTCTAATAATTCTAAAATAGAGAATATTTTTGCAGAAATTGATTTAAACAAGAGGGTTGTTTTAGTAACGGGCCATCGCAGAGAAAGCTTTGGTACACCCTTTGAGAATATGGTGAGTGCTATCAAAGAAATAGCCAACAAGTATGAAGATGTAACCATTATATACCCTGTTCATTTAAACCCGAATGTAAGAGGGGTTGTAAATAAAGAGCTAAGTAATATTTCAAACATTCACTTAATTGAACCACTCGATTATCCTGCTTTAATATGGTTAATGGAAAAATCCTTCTTTGTTTTAACAGATTCGGGTGGTATCCAAGAAGAGGCGCCAACTTTAGGGAAACCTGTTTTGGTAATGCGTGAAGTAACAGAACGGCAAGAAGGTGTAGAAGCAGGTACCGCAAAACTAGTAGGAACTAACAAAGAAGTAATCTTAAAAGAAGCCTTTGATTTACTAAATAATAAAGAGGCCTATGAGAACATGGCCAAGGCTGTTAACCCGTATGGAGATGGAACTACAAGCAAACAGGTGTTAGAGATTGTTAAAAATAATATAGCGAAAAGTTAAAAGGTTTTTTCTATTCCGAGGTACGAAGAATCTTATAAGGTTAAGAAGTTGCTTATAAGAGGAGAATATTCCTCACATTGACAAAGTATAAAAATGAACAACGACATAAAAGTAACAATGATGGGACTAGGCTATATTGGCTTGCCCACAGCCGCCCTTATTGCAAGTAAAGGCATATCAGTGTTAGGGGTTGATGTACAACAGAATGTTGTAGATACCATAAATAGTGGCAAAATACATATTGTGGAACCCGCCCTAGATGGACTGGTGAAACATGATGTAGAAAGAGGCTATCTAACTGCATCTACTACTACGGCTAAATCGGATGTATTCCTTATTGCTGTTCCTACCCCTTTTAAAGGAACCGAACACGAGCCTGATTTAAAATATGTAGAGTCTGCTACGCGAATGATTTTGCCACAATTAGAAGAAGGAAATTTATTTATCATTGAGTCCACTTCTCCTGTAGGTACTACGGAGAAAATGGCTAATCTAATTTTTTTAGAAAGACCAGAGCTCAAAGGAAAAATAGATATTGCATACTGCCCTGAACGAGTATTGCCAGGTAATGTAATTTATGAGCTAAAAAATAATGACCGTGCTATTGGTGGTATTGATGAAGCTTCAACTCAAAAAGCGTGTGATTTTTATCGACTATTTGTAACAGGCGAACTACATAAAACTAACGCCCGTACAGCCGAAATGTGTAAATTAGTAGAAAACTCATCACGCGATGTGCAAATTGCCTTTGCTAATGAGCTTTCAATCATTTGTGATGAAGCCAGTATTGATGTGTGGGAGCTAATTAACCTTGCAAACAAGCATCCACGAGTTAATATCTTACAACCCGGTACCGGTGTTGGAGGCCATTGCATCGCAGTTGATCCGTGGTTTATTGTATCTGAATTTAAAGAAAAAGCAAAAATTATTCGTACCGCTAGAGAAATCAATAATTATAAGACTGAATGGGTAATTGAAAAAATCAAGAATAAAGCTCTAGAATTTGAATTAAAAAAAGGCCGAAAACCTATTATCGCTTGTTTTGGATTAGCCTTTAAGCCAGATATAGATGACTTAAGAGAAAGTCCTGCATTATATGTAGTACAATCATTGATTGGGCAAGGTTTTGAAGTTTTACCAGTGGAGCCAAATGTTGAAAGCGATAAAAATATTGGTTTTGATTTAGTTAAATTAGAAGAAGCAAACAAAAAAGCTGATTTAGGATTTAAGTTGGTTAACCATTCTGCTTTTAAAGAATTACCTCTTAACGTTATTAACTTCGTTAAATAAGAAGAATTAATAAAAACTGATAGCAATGCTAAAACTGATTGGAAGAAAACAAAGATTATTTGATCAAGATATTGAGAATACAAAAATAGAATTAGATAAAATTGTAGCTTCATCAAAGTTTTTAGTACTTGGCGGTGCAGGCTCTATTGGTCAAGCTGTAACCAAAGAAATTTTTAAACGCAACCCATTAAAATTACATGTTGTTGATATTAGTGAAAACAATATGGTAGAATTGGTTCGGGACATTCGAAGTTCTTTTGGTTATATCAATGGAGATTTTCAGACCTTCGCACTTGATATAGGATCTACTGAGTATGATGCCTTTTTTGAAGCAGATGGCCATTATGATTATGTATTAAATTTATCAGCATTAAAACATGTACGGAGTGAAAAAGATCCTTACACATTAATGCGCATGATTGATGTAAATATTTTTAATACAGACAAAACCTTGCAACAAGCCATTTACAAAGGCGTAAAAAAATATTTCTGCGTTTCTACCGATAAAGCTGCTAACCCAGCAAATATGATGGGGGCTTCTAAAAGGATAATGGAAATGTTTGTAAACAGAAGAAGTCGGGATATAGATGTATCCATGGCCAGATTTGCTAATGTGGCTTTTTCAGATGGGTCATTACTCCATGGTTTCAATAAGCGAATTGAGAAAGGGCAACCTATTGTTGCACCAAACGACATAAAACGTTACTTTGTTATACCAGAAGAATCTGGTGAATTATGTTTAATGTCTTGCATCTTTGGGAATAACAGAGACATCTTCTTTCCTAAATTAAGCGAAAATTTGCACCTAATAACATTTTCAGAAATTGCTATTAGGTATCTGAGATCAAAGGGGTTAGTACCGAAGCTTTGCAATACTGAAGATGAAGCCCGTGAACTTGCTGGTTCCAAAACGGATGATAAATCATGGCCTTGCTTATTTACCAAAAGCAATACAACTGGAGAAAAGGATTTCGAAGAATTTTTTACAGAATCTGAGCAACTTGATATGAGCAGATTCAAAAATCTAGGTGTCATTAAGAATGAATTATCGTTTAACAACAACTTATTGGATATGTTTGAATTCCAAATCGATAATTTGAAAAAGAATAAAAAATGGAATAAGGAAGTAATTATTAAACTATTTCATAAAATGATTCCTGATTTTGGGCATAAAGAAACAGGTAAGTATTTAGACAGTAAAATGTAGCTGACAAATGAATAAGTATCAAGATTTTGTTGACTTTGTGCGAGAGGTTTATAAGCAGCCTAAGGAATTTATCCCTTTGCATCCGCCTATTTTTAGAGGAAATGAAAAGAAGTATTTAAATGAGTGCATTGACACTACCTTTGTTTCAAGCGTAGGGAAATTTGTAAATCAGTTCGAAGAAATGGTTGCCGAATTTACGGGAGCTAAATATGCTATTGCAGCTGTTAATGGAACTGCCGCTCTTCATATGGCATTGATTTTGGCCGATGTGAAGCCAAAAGATGAAGTGATTACACAAGCACTAACTTTCATCGCAACCGCAAACGCAATATCCTATTGCCATGCCACACCAGTTTTTGTTGATGTGGACAAGGATACTATGGGAATGTCACCTGATGCATTACGAACATTCCTAAAAGAAAACACTACTCAAAAACTAAATTCAAGAACCAATAAAACTCAACCTCAAAATAATGAAACTGGCAATTTTATAGCCGCCTGTGTACCAATGCATACATTTGGGCACCCAGTACGAATAGATAAGCTTGTTGAAGTTTGCAAGGAATTTAATATTACACTTGTTGAAGATGCAGCAGAGAGCCTGGGAAGCTATTTCAAAGGGCAGCATACTGGCACTTTTGGCAAAATTGGCACTTTAAGTTTTAACGGGAATAAAACTATTACAACTGGAGGTGGAGGGATGATTTTAACAGATGATGAAGAAATCGCTAAGAAGGCCAAACACCTAACTACGACCGCAAAAGTCCCTCATAAATGGGATTACACACATGATTTGATAGGGTATAATTATAGGCTAACAAATTTGGCAGCAGCCTTGGGTGTTGCTCAAATGGAACAATTAGCTACAATCTTAAAAAGTAAACGTATCTTGGCGTCCAAATACAAAGATTATTTTAAAAATACCAATGTAGAATTTGTTTCAGAAAATAAAAATGCAAAAGCAAATTACTGGTTAAACGCAGTAATTTTAAAAGACCGAAAAGAACGTGAAGAGTTCTTGGAATTCACTAACTCAAAAGGAGTGATGACACGTCCAATATGGGAGTTAATGAATCGATTAGAAATGTTTAAACATGCTCCAAAAGGAGACTTATCAAATTCTGAATGGTTAGCAGATAGAGTAGTAAATATCTCGAGTGGAGCGATATAAAAGAAATGATTAAAGTCAAAATTTTCGATATTTAAAATTGGATTCTTAAAATATCCAATTTATGAAAAGAGTAATCACACAAATGAATAAACCAGAAATAATATTAGTGGGAGGCGGTGGCCATTGCAAATCATGCATTGAGGTCATCGAAGACGAAGGTGTTTATGACATCAAGGGAATCATTGACTTACCAAATTTATTAGGCACTAAAACTATGGGTTATTCGGTTATTGGAAATGACGATGAATTACCTAAATTCATTGTACAAGGTTATTCTTTTCTAATTTCCATGGGGCACCTTGGCAATGCTAATCGTAGAAACCAATTATTCGAGCACATTAGTTCGTTAGGTGGAAACCTTCCTATTATTATTGCTCCAAGCGCATTTGTTTCAAAAAGAGCAAAAATCCAAAACGGAACTATAATTATGCACCAATGCATAGTTAATGCAGATTCCAGTATAGGGAGTAATTGCATCGTAAATAATAAATCTCTTATTGAACATGAATCCAGTATAGGGAATCATTGCCATATTGCTACTGGAACCATTGTAAATGGAAATTGCACTGTGGGTCTTGAATCATTTTTAGGTAGTGGAACAATTCTAAAAAATGGTATTTCTATCTCTCGAAAAGCAATTATTGGAGCCGGTTCTTTGGTCGTCAAAAACATTGAAATGCCTGGGACTTATATTGGTTCTCCAGTAAACAAAATAAATTAAATGAGTCAATCAACATACATCATTGCTGAGGCTGGCGTTAACCATAACGGCAGTATTGAATTGGCAAAAAAATTAATTAATGTTGCTAAGGAAGCTGGAGTAGATGCCGTTAAATTCCAAACTTTTAAAACAGAAAATTTGGTTTCGGTTAATGCGCAAAAAGCAGATTACCAGAAGGAAACTACAGATGCTACGGAAAGTCAATTCAAAATGATAAAAAAGCTGGAGTTAGACGCTGATACGCACACCGAATTAATGAGTTATTGTAACCAAAAGAAAATTACTTTTTTATCAACTCCATTTGATCACGATAGCATTGAGTTATTAGACGGCATGGGATTATCCGTTTTCAAAATTCCTAGCGGAGAGATTACAAACCTTCCCTACTTGGAGCATATTGGCAAACTTAAAAAGGAAGTAATATTGTCTACCGGAATGTGCAACATTGGTGATGTAGAAAGTGCTATTCAAGTATTAGCGAGTGCAGGAACACCTAAATCTAACATCACTGTTTTACACGCCAACACGCAATACCCTACACAAATGGAAGATGTTAATCTTAGTGCAATGGTGACCATGGGCCTAGCTTTTGATGTTAATTTTGGTTACTCAGACCATACTCTAGGTATTGAAATTCCAACAGCGGCAGTTGCTTTAGGAGCATCGGTTATTGAAAAGCATTTTACACTTGACAAAACCATGGAGGGTCCTGACCACAAAGCATCTCTTGAGCCAGATGAATTAAAAGCAATGGTAAAAGCCATTCGGAATATTGAAGTAGCTTTGGGTGATGGGGTTAAAAGTGTCTCCAAATCTGAAAAACTAAACATGGCTATCGCACGAAAGAGTATAGTGGCAAATACTTCCATTATGGAGGATGAACTTTTCACCATAAATAATTTAGCCATAAAACGCCCAGGCACTGGCGTTTCACCTATGAATTGGTATCATATATTAGGTAAAAGAGCCACAAAAAACTACCAAGCAGACGATTTAATTGAGCAATAGATAATAAATGAAGATAGGCGTATTAACTAGCTCAAGAGCTGATTTTGGGATTTATTACCCACTGGTAAAACAACTGGTAGAAGATGATTCGTTTTCGGTTGAAATCATTGCTTTCGGAACTCACCTTAAAGCAGAATATGGTCGTACCATTGATGAAATAACAAGTTTAGGATTTAGTGTACCTCATCAAATTCATACAGATACTGAAAATGAAACAGCTAAAGATATTTCGGCTTCCATAGGGAAAGCAATTCAGAAATTTTCAGCATTTTGGAGTGAAAATAAATTTGATCTCGTTTTTGCTCTTGGCGATCGGTATGAAATGTTTGCAGCTGTAAGCGCTGCTAGTCCGTTTAATATTGAAATAGCACATATTCATGGAGGCGAAACTACTCTTGGTGCTATTGATAATGCATATAGGCACTCCATTTCATTAATGTCAAAATACATCTTTGTAAGTACTGATCAGTATAAAAAACGGGCAGAACAAATAATTGAAAAATCGGAAAACGTATTTAATGTTGGAGCTCTAAGTATCGATAATTTATTACATCAAGAATTCTTTACAATTCCCGAGTTTAAAAATCAGTTTGCTATAGATTTAACCAAACCTAGTATTCTATGTACATTTCACCCTGAAACGGTTTCTTTAGAAAAAAACGAAGGATACATTATAGAGCTCCTTAATGCTTTTAAAATCCTTCAAGAAAGTCATCAAATCATTATTACCATGCCAAATGCCGATACTATGGGCAATATGATTCGAGAAAAAATCATAGCTTTTGGCGAAGATAATTCTAAGGCAAAGCTCATCGAGTCGTTTGGAATGAAAGGATACCTTACTTGTATGAAACATTGCGAAATAATGATTGGAAATACCTCTAGTGGTTTTGTGGAGGCTGCCTTTTTCCCTACATGGGTAATTAATTTAGGTGATAGGCAATCGGGTAGAATTATAACAGAAAATATCGTAAATTCAGCTGTGAGGGAGAATGACATTTGCTATGCCGTTAAATCTTTAATTAAAAAAACAAAGCCATCTAATACTAATATTTATGAGAATGGTTACACTGCAAAAAAAATTATCAAGGAGTTAAAATCTCTTTATAAGAACTCTAAAAAAATACTTTGAAAAAATATAAAGAACATTTAATACATGAGTCTGTGCCGGTCAAAGAAGCACTTTTAAAACTTGACCGACTAGCGAGTGACGCCATTCTTTTTGTTGTTGACGAAAATGATTGTCTAATAGGAAGTTTGACAGATGGAGACGTTCGCAGGGGGCTAATAAAGAATTTTAACACTTCTGATAATGTTAAAAAGTTTATTCAAGAACACCCAAAATTGATCCATAAAGAGAATTACAAAATTGATAAAATAATAGAGTTTAGAAAAAATAATTATAAAATCATCCCAATAGTTGATAATAATAATAAGATTATTAATGTAATTAATTTTCGGCTACAAAAATCCTATCTGCCCCTAGATGCTGTTGTTATGGCAGGTGGAATGGGAAGTAGGTTAATGCCTTTGACCGAAAACACCCCTAAGCCTTTGCTAATGGTAGGTGAAAAGACCATCATTGATCATAATATAGATCGATTACAAAAGTTTGGAATAGATGATTATTGGCTATCAGTACGCTATTTAGGTAAACAGCTTGAAAGTCATTTTGGAGATGGAAGAAGTAGAAATGTAAATTTCAAATACATTTGGGAAGATGAACCCCTAGGAACAATTGGGGCAGTAAGTAAAATTTCTGATTTTAAACATGATTATATACTGGTAACCAATTCTGATATTCTAACAAATTTAGATTATGAAGATTTTTTTTTAGATTTCATTAAGAAAGGTGCAGATATGTCAGTGGTTACTATACCATATACAGTAAACATACCGTATGCAGTAATGGAAACGAGTAATAATCATGTAATTTCCTTTAAAGAAAAACCAACTTATACTTATTATTCTAATGGTGGCATATATTTGATTAAGAAGTCCATTTTAAATCGAATACCAAAAAAAACATTTTATAATAGTACTGACTTAATGCAAGACCTTATTGAGAATGATGGAAAATTAGTATCATACCCATTACGTCAATACTGGTTGGATATTGGGAAACATGAAGACTATAAACAAGCACAAGAAGATATAAAACATATAAAACTATAGTACAACTTAAAGACTACTTTCTGTGCTAAAAAATAGTTTAATCTTAGATACAATATATTCAATTTCACTATCTAAAAGGTCAAAGTAAAATGGCAACCTCACAATATGATCAGCATAGTCATCACAACGAGGAATGGCTCCGAGGTGCTTATCTGAATAAAATGGGCTTTTATGGAGTGGCAGGTAATGAAAAACAGCAAGGATATCATTTTGCTTTAGATGGCAAATAAGAGACTCTCTTTGCTCGTTGGTTTTACAAAGGATATAAAACATGTGTCCGTTATTGGTTGCATAGTTCGGAATTCTTGGAAGTTTTAATAATCGCTTTTCTTCCAATGGTTTTAGTAACTGTAAATAAGAATTATAAATACTTTTTCTTTTTGCTTGAATATCCTCTAAACCTTCTAATTGTGCCCAAAGAAATGCGGCAGTAATTTCTGAAGGCAAATAGGATGAACCTATATCTACCCAATTATATTTATCAACCTCGCCTTTAAAGAAAGCAGCTCGGTTGGTTCCTTTCTCCCATATAATCTCTGAACGTTCAGCAAATTGATGGTCATTAACTACTAACATGCCTCCTTCGCCAGAGCTAATATTCTTTGTTTCATGAAACGAAAAGGCTGCCAGGTGACCAATGCCCCCTAAAGGTTTCCCTTTATAATAACTATCTACAGCCTGAGCGGCATCTTCTACTACAAACAGGTTATGTTTATTAGCAATATTCATTATTCTATCCATATCGCAAGCTACTCCTGCATAATGAACCACTACAATAGCCTTTGTATTAGGTGTAATGAGTTTTTCTATTAGATCTGGACAATATTCGGATGTTGCTCACTCGAGTCGCAAAAAACTACATTAGCCCCTCGAAGAACAAAAGCATTAGCAGTACTTACAAAAGTAAAAGATGGGATAATTACTTCATCTTCAGGTTTTATGTCTAAAAGAATAGCACACATTTCGAGGGCATCAGTACAAGATGTAGTTAGCAAGCATTTATTGAAACCATACTTATCTTCAAAAAACTGTTGACAAAGTTGAGTGTATTGCCCATTTCCTGATAATTTCTTGTTTTTAACAGTATTTGATATATATACCACCTCATTACTAGTAACATAAGGTTTATTAAATCCTATATATATTTTTTTTCTTTCAACTTTTTATTGAATTAAGAATAGTTTTTCTTAAGCACAAGAAAACATGAAGCTCCAATTTTTAAACTCGATTTCGAAATTTTTTTCAGTTCCCATTGCTCCATATGATTGAAAATTTTCTTAATCAGACCAGAAGGATTGTGTTGGCGCCTTTCATCTTCAATTAGTTGCTGGGTATTCTTTCTGATGCCCAACCTGTATGGCAAGGCTCTAAAAATAAAGGAAATCGGATATAGATATGAAAAAAAATAAGTAAAGTAGTCAAGATTTGTATCTAATTTCTTTACCAATTCCCTTATCATTCTTTTGTTGTATCTTCTGAAATGGCCACCATAAGGATCAACATCAGACCATAAATAATTATGTGCTGGCAGGGTTATGTACAATCTTACTCCAGGCTTCAATTTCAAAAGTAAATCTTTTAAAAACAACTCATCGTCCTCTATATGTTCAACCACATCTAGTAGTGCTACACCTTGAATATTATGCTCCTCAAAAATAAAGTCTTGAGCTAAACAATTATAGACTAGTTCTACCCCTCTTTTTTTAGCTGTAAGACATCCCTGATAACCTGGTTCAATTAAAATATTCTTGTTTTTAAAATTTAATTTTTCAATGCTCATCATTTGATAACCATTTCCACCACCTATGTCAACAAAGTCTCCATAAAAAGGAAATTTTTCCAAAACCTTTGTCAACACATCATTGCGATTGTAAGCTTCCCCAAAAACTGGACGGTTTAGAAGTGGAGAAAACCCACTAAAT
>CAZDQR010000029.1:0-17606 GCA_964507315.1 uncultured Roseivirgaceae bacterium | reverse complement strand
CCTTTTTATCAAAACTAGCCACCTGTTTAAGGTTCTCCAAAATGGAGTTAAAATAGCCTTCAAAACTTATATTGCCATTAATAGATCGGTAATTAAAAGATACATTATCAATACTATTTTGCAGTAACGAATCGAATGAAATATTATAAGAAGTGCCTATTTTAAGTAGTTCCTCAATTGAAATCAACTTTTCTCCTCTAATTCTACGGTAGGCACTATCGTTGCTAATACCTAGTATAATTGCAAGCTCATTTACAAAAGAAGTATTTGCAGGAAGCAACTGCTTAATTTTATCAAAAACACGATTTTGAATATCAATGGCATTTTTCATTGATCTAAATGTACAAAATCATTTTAGTGTTTTTTGCAAATACTTAATTATTCATTTGCATTTTTTGCAATTAAAATTAGATTATACAAAGTAGTATTACACTGTAAATAATTCAAACTAATCAAGATGAAAAGACTTAACCTTTTGACACTGCTCCTTTTTTTTGCCTGTGCTACAAATGCACAGATTACAAACACTTCTATAACTTTAACAGCAGCATATGACCAAATAAAATTTGAACCTTTAGGATATAACAGGTATTTTTTTATGTCTAAACCTGTTTCGTCAATAGCCTTTGGCCATTACAGCCCTGACGATGGTGGGTGGTTTACTTATTGGAAAACAGGTAGTGGCGATATGATTATTAAAAAAGGGAGTGTTGGTATTGGCACAATATCACCACAAGCAAATTTGCATATTAGTGCAGGTACAGCAGGCAACGCAACATTGCGGATAGAAGCAGATGTAGATAATAATAATGAAAGTGATAACCCTATCTTAGAGTATAGGCAAGATGGAGGACAAGTTGGGGCTTATTTAGGGTTTGATAATGTTAATTTTGGGTCGAATATATTTGGAATTGGCACGAGATACTTAGGAGCTGATAAATGGAATGTACTAGCAATTAATACTCAGAATGGTAATGTTGGCATTGGAACTCTGAATCCAACAGCATGGCTTCACATTCTTAATAATGAAGGTATTAAGATTGATGATTCCTCAAATGGGTTTCCTGGCATTATTAAAATGACCGATGGTTTCTCAAATACAACTACAAAGGATGATCTCCTATTTGAATCGGACGGTGCTTTTTTATTCAAATTAGATAAGAATGGGAATGGCATTTCCAATTTACCCGGATTTGGCATATTTGATAAAAATGATAATATAATATTTTTTGCGAAAGACAACGGCAATGTAGGAATAGGTAAACTAACTCCCACTGCCAAACTCCATGTCGATGGAAAAATTGTTTCTGAAGAAATTGAAGTTAGAGATGTGACAGGGGCCGACTTTGTTTTCGCACCCAATTACAACCTAATGCCACTTACCGAAATAGAAGCCTTTATAAAAGCCAACCACCACCTACCCGAAGTGCCCTCTGCTACCGAAATGCAAGCAAATGGTGTAGAACTAGGTAAAATAAATATGTTGTTGCTTCAAAAAATTGAAGAGTTGACTCTTTTGATGATTGAACAAAACAAGAAAATTGAATTGCTTTTAAAAAAAGCAGCAAAACAAGATGAAGAATTGAATTAAAAAGTAACATCAAATGAAAAAACTATTATTTATTATAATGATTTGTTCATCTATTATAATGTACGGACAGACCACTCTTGATGAAAATGCTAATCCATCTTTATTTCCTATAGGGATAAGTTATCAATTAGGACCAGGAACTAATAATACAGTTAATTGGACATATAAGTATGGAAGTAAGATTTCACTGATAGGAAGTGGATATAGAAATTTTGAAATCGGTACCACATCTTATCCCAATGGTGACCTGGTTTTTCGACAATGGGATGTTACCAATCAGAATTGGACAACATGGAGAAAAATAATTATTGAAGATGAAAATGGAAAATTAGGCATTGGCAAATCCAACCCCACTGCCAAACTTCATGTTAACGGCAACATTATAGCCGAAGAAATAAAAGTAGAAAATGTAACTGGTGCCGACTTTGTATTCACTCCTGATTACATCCTAATGCCTTTACAAGAAATAGAAGCTTTTGTTAAACAAAACCACCACCTACCCGAAGTGCCTTCTGCCGCTGAAATGGAAGCCAATGGCGTAGAACTAGGCAAAATGAATATGTTGTTGCTTCAAAAAATAGAAGAGTTGACGTTGCTAATGATACAGCAACAAAAGCAGATAGAACAACAAAATATAAAAACAGAAAAGCAAGATGCTATTATTTCTGAGTTTATTAAAAACCAAGAAAAATGAAAAAACTATCCTTATTAATTATACTCATTTTAGGGGGCACAACTACACAAGTAGTTGCCCAGCAAATAAACAGTAACATTACCAGCAGTTATTATTTAGCCAACCCAAAGGCTTACCTTTCTAAATTGGATAATTACATTATACCTTCCAATATTTTATTAGATAGAGCCATTCCCACCGCCCCCATTGCTAATTTTAGTGGAAGCGGCACCGTACTTACAGGTACGTTTACCGAATGGAGCAAGCTCTTTTTTGAACAAATGAACGGAACCGCAGGAGGCTATAATATGGATGCATGGCTCGCCCAGGAAAAAGCCTACCTACACCGCGTACGAGACGAAGAAATTGTACCAATTATAATCCAAAATATGAAATATGCGAAAGTAAGCACCCAAGCTTTATCCAGCGGTTTACTTTACGAACAAGATAGCTTTTTAGTAGAAAATGCTACTTATAAGGCCCAAATTTTAAATGCCAATGAAACCCAAAAAAAACAGCTAATTGCCAACTTATACACCACCCACCGCACCTTTGCTGCCAGCACGGTGTATGGCCGAATACATGGCAATAGCATAACCTTTGCCCTAGACAGTAATTTTTATTTTAGCAATATAAAAAACGAAATAATTGAAAGCGTAGAAATTGACTTTGGCAATGGCACAGGTTACCAGTATATAGATTGGAACACCCCCATAACCATAAAATACGCAAGGGGTTCTGCTTTTATTGAATGTGCCGTAAAATTTAACATACTAGATAACACAAACACACCCCAAACCTTATACGCCCACTTTACAGTACTACGCACGGGCGATGATGTAGTGCCCAATGTAGGAGGCACTACCAATGGTAGAACATCTTCAACCCCAATCGAACGGTTTTACTTTCCTGATGGGCCAACGGGCACTAGCTATTTAGTATTTTATAAAGAAGATGTAAGGCAATCTATTCCTGCTTGGGTTGAACTCTATATGTTAGATAATTTATTGCCAGGAGAAATTGCACCCGTTCAAACATTTACAAGCAGGCAAATATGTGCCGAATGGGATCAGTATGGTTGTACCCGTTATGAAGATGAATTTTTTGAAATAACAGGAATGTATTATTTAGATATTTTTAAAGCCGATAATGCTAATTTAGAAGTTACCATACTCTACGCCCCCAATAACACCAGTGGTAAGTTGCGTAAGCCCCTTTTAATGGTAGATGGCTTTGACCCAGGTAATACAAGAGATTATTACAGCACCAATTGCAAACAACCTTGCGACCCTCGCGGGCTATTTGAAGTAATGAACGGGGATTTGCATCCATATTATGAAGAGAGTAAAACAAGTAATACAATCCAAAAACTCAGAGAAAATAATTATGACTTAGTTTTTGTAGATTTTTTAGTGGGGGATGATTCTATAACAACCAACGGAGATAGGGTAATAGACTTACTTAATTATTTGAATAGCCCTAATTACCGAAATGAATATACCGAAGAAATGGTAGTAGTAGGACCCAGTATGGGAGGCTTAATTACAAGGTATGCCCTTAAAACCATGGAAAATAGAGGTATCCCCCATTATGTACGCCAATGGATTTCGTTCGATTCTCCTCATGAGGGCGCCAATGTTCCGTTAGCATTACAATACACTTTAGAGATTATGAATGACAATAATAGAATTCGAAACAATGCAAATCCTCCTACCCCTGCTGAAGCCCTAAATACACTAAATAGCCCTGCTGCCAGACAAATGTTAATGGCACATTATAATAATAATACAGCAGATTTAACTAATTTTTACAACACCATGCATACCTTAGGTTACCCAGAGCAATGCGAAAAAATAGCTATTAGCAATGGTTCTACAGGTGAACTATACCCTACCAACGACCAACATTATATGTTAGGCAGTAAAAACATTTACGGAACACTCATAATTCAATTTCATCATTATTTCGCAGGCTCACATATTATAGGTGTTAAATTGAAAGACCAAACAACCTCTTATAGAATTACTGTAGGACAAAGAATAGTATTAGGAGTTGTTGCCGAAAACTATCCACGCGATGCTATCAATACACTTTCATTGGATAATATACCAGGCGGAATTATTGATCAGCTAAAACAAATAAATTATAATGATGATAATGGGACAAACTTTGCCAAAGGCATTCCTCATTATAATCTCTCTACATTTATACCCATGTTATCAGCTTTTGGTGTACCTGTAACTAGGGCTAATGTAAACAATTGGAATACAGCCCTACTGACTAGTCCTTTTGATAAAACACGTAGTATGCTATTGAATGATCCTGGACTTTGGAATAGTGAAGGGCTGTATGGTGGAAACCAATTTCATATAACCATTACAGATAGTACTCGAAATTATGTATTGGGTCAAATGGAAGGAAATAAAACAACAATTCAAGTGCCTTTCGTGCATGCCAGTGTAGCCGCAAGAACGCAAGTCATTACAGCTAAGGTTGCCTATAATGGAGTACAATCGGTAACATTTTGTAAGGCAAACGGCAACGACCGGTTTATTTTAGAACCTACGGCTGCGGTTACGGCTACAGCACCTGAGTCTATTACATTTAATACTGGTTTTCATGCAAAAGCTGGTTCTAGCTTTTCGGCTAAAATTGTAAATACCAATGGTGGTAGAGTATCTAACAGTGTTGTATCAACAACAACTCCTATTAATTACGCTACCACCTCTACTTATTCAAATAACAAGCATTCGTATGCTTCATTAGTTAAAAACAATAAACTGCTAGCAAACGTTGAAAATAGTACAGCATCCTTGTTTTCAGTATATCCTACAATAAGTAACGGCATTTATAAAATTGCCAATCAAGAGTTGGGCGAATATAGTGTTGAAGTTATCAATAGCCTAGGTCAAAGTATTATCCCTTCTACTCCCAATCTTGAAAAAATTGATATTGCCAGCCAAAATAGCGGTTTCTATTTTGTGCGGATTTTATCAGAAAATAAATCATATCTATTTAAAATTTTAAAAGAATGAGACATTTATCTAAAAACATCTGGCTTATGCTGTTGTTAGCCTTTACGCTTCTAATTTTTAGCTCTTGCAAAAAACAATATAGTTATCATATTACAGGCACAGTTGTAAAAGCCACTACACAAGAGCCATTAGAAGGTGTACAGATAGAGGTTTTCCATGATGAATGCCAAGGTTATGGCCTCGGAGGTGGAGGGTGTACACATGTAGAATCACATTATGCAACTACAAATGCAAAAGGCGAATTTGAAATGGCCTTTACCAGTGAAAAGAGTAGAAAAGGGATAATATTTAATAAAAAATATTTGGGTGTTTATTATAGTGGTCTTGAGGGTCCATATATTGATAGTGGCACAAGTATTCTAAACGAAGTTAGTATGGTGGCTCAAACTGAAGAATTTGAAATTGAATTTGAGCCCTCTTTACCCAATATTCAAGAAGTTACGGTAGGGTTGGAATGGGATAGGTTTTCAGGAGGAAGCTTGCAATCTGCCGTTGTTGGCCCTTACCCTTCAAATTTTGGTATCAGTAATGATATTAATTCTCAGTACAAATATGTATCTCTAGGCTATGGAGAACAATGGCTAAAAATGGATTTCGATATATTATTAGAAGATGGCAGCCGCCTGCAAAAAATAGATTCTATTTGGTTGCCCGGCAGGTATTATGATATAAATGATTTTGATTTTGACGACCCAAGAAGGCATCCTGTGTATAAGTTTAGGTATTAGAAACTACAGTTATGGTTACATCCACTGCACCTACAGCTATTATCTTTAATACGGGTTTTCATGTGAAAGCAGGTGCTAGCTTTTCAGCTAAAATTGTAAATAATAGTGGTGGGAGAAAATCGAAGAGTAGTGTGCCCTTAACTACACCTGTTAATTATGCTACCCCTTCTACTTATTCAAATAACACGCATTCGTATGCTTTGTTGGCACAAAACAATATAGTATCAACCAACATAGTAAATAGTGTGTCAACGTCCATATTTTCTATTTATCCTGCCGCAAGTAATGGTATATTTAGGATAGATAATAAAGAATTAGTTGACTATGTAATTGAAGTAATTAATAGTGTTGGTCAAATTGTAATTTGGCCGTCCCAAAACTTAGAAAAATTTAACATTACCAATAAAGCTAATGGGTTTTATTTTGTAAGAATCACATCAGATAATAGATCGTATATATTTAAAATTTTAAAAAAATGAAAATTTATAAAATACTTTCAGTAGCTATTATTCCTTTGGCAATGGTTTTGCTGTTCTCTTGTAAACAAAAACCAACATACAATTACCATATTAAAGGTGTAATTATTAAAGCAACTACACGCGATCCTTTAGAAGATGCTGTGGTGGAGGTATATAGTGAAATATGCCAAGGTGGCCCATTTAATGGTGGCTGCAGCCCAGATCCTGATGATTTTCATAGTACCGCTACTAATGCAAAAGGCGAATTTGAAATGGCTTTTACCAGTGAAAAGAGCTCCCTCAACTTTAAGTTTAGAAAAGAGTATTTGCGTTTTTTTCATAGTGGCCTTGACGGTCCGTTTATTGATAGCGGAACTAGTATTTTAAATGAAGTAAGTATGGTTGCCCAAACTGAAGAATTTGAGATTGAATTTGAGCCAACATTATCCAATGTACAGGAAGTTACGTTAAGGCTTGAATGGGATAGATTTTCTGGTGGGAGCTTGCAATCTGCTGTTGTTGGGCCTTACCTTTCAATTTTTGCTATTAGCAACTATATTAATTCTCAATACAAATATGTCTCGTTAGGATATGGAGAACAATGGCTAAAATTGGATTTCGATATCTTATTAGAAGATGGCAGCCGCCTGCAAAAAACAGATTCTATTTGGCTACCTGGCAGGTATTATGATATAAACGATTTTGATTTTGATGACCCAAGAAGGCATCCTGTGTATAAGTTTAGGTATTAGAAACTACAGTTATGGTTACATCCACTGCACCTACAGCTATTATCTTTAATACAGGTTTTCATGTAAAAGCAGGGGCTAATTTTTCTGCAAAACTTACAAATACCAATGGAGGCAGAGTATCTAATAGTGTTGTATCTACAGCTACTCCTATTAATTACGCCAATGCCTCTAATTATTCAAATAGCGCGCATACGTACGCCTCTTTAGTTAAAAACAATAAAGTGCCAACTAATATTGAAAATAGTACCCCATCCTTATTTTCTGTTTACCCTACTGTAAGTAATGGAATATATACTATTGCTAATAAAGAGTTGGGAGAATATAGTGTAGAAGTTATCAATGGGTTAGGGCAAAATGTTATCGGTTCTACACCGAATCTTGAAAAAATTGATATTACTAGCAAAAATGGAGGGTTCTATTTTATTAGAATTTTAGCTAGCAACAAATCATACCTCTTTAAAATACTGAAACAATGAAAATTTTTACTAAAAACACTTGGTTTATCTTATTTGTTATTGCTGTTCTACCCATGTTGCTGTTCGTCTCTTGTAAAAAAAAATACAACTATCACATTAGTGGTACGGTTGTCAATGCCACCACACAAGAGTCTTTAGAAGGTGTACAGGTAGAGGTGTTTCACACTGAGTGCCAAGGCTACGGGCTTGCAGGTGGAGGATGCCCGCATGTAGAATCACATTATGCAACTACAAATGCAAAAGGCGAATTTGAAATGGCCTTTACAAGTGAAAAGAGTAGAAAAGGGATAATATTTAATAAAAAATATTTAGGTGTTTATTATAGTGGTCTAGAAGGGCCATATATTGATAGCGGTACTTCTCTACTTAACAATGTAAGCATGCATTCCGAAACGGAGTGGTTTACAATTGATTTTGAACCCATAACACCAAATGTGCAAACTGTAACACTACAGTTAGAGTGGAATCGATTTTCTGGTGGTAACCCGGAGAAATTTATTTGGGGTACTTTTCCTCCTTACTTTACTATTTTTGATAATCCACGAAGACCTGCTTCACTTGAAAATATCGGTGAACAATGGTTAAAAATGAACTTTGATATTTTACTAGAAGATGGCAGCCACCTGCAAAAAACAGATTCTATATGGTTGCCCGGCAGGTATTATGATTTAGGGTTTGGCGATGGGCCTCCCAATCCTGTGTATAAGTTTACATATTAAAACCTACGACCATGGTTACTGCAACAGCACCAGAGTTTATTACACTAAACACAGGCTTGCATGTAAAAGCAGGGGCTAGCTTTTCGGCTAAAATTGTAGATAATAGTGGAGGAAGAATAGCCAGTAGTATTGTTTCATCTACTATACCTATTAATTACGCTGAAATATCTAGATTTTTAAATAACAAACACATGTATGCATCCTTAGCTAAAAATAATAAAGTTATAACCAACGTTGAAAATAATACCACATCCTTGTTTTCTGTATATCCTACCGTAAGTAATGGCAAGTATAACATTGCAAATCAAAAGATTGGTAATTATAATGTAGAAGTTATAAATAGTGTAGGGCAAATTATTGTCGCTTCTACTGTTAACCTTGAAAAAATTGATTTATCAAGTTACCCTAATGGATTATATTTTGTTCGAATCAAGATTCTAAATCAATCGTATGTATTTAAAATTATTAAAAAATGAGGACATCAATGACCAAAAATGGGTTTGTTGTGTTATTATTTATTTATTTAATAATGGCGCAAAGTTGTAAAGTATATCAAAATAGCACTACATCTCTTGAACACGTTGTTAGCACTACTGATGATAGGTTTAAAAAGATAAAAACTAATAAAGGTAAAGTTTATCATTTGAAAAGAATTGAAATAAGAGATGGTAAACTCTATGGAAGTAAGCACAAAATAGGAGAAATGCTTCCGCAAGATTTTAGTATTGAAGATATTATTAGCATCCGTGCACAACACAAATCGGCAAGCACTGGTGCTACGATTGCTATAATTATTGTGGCAGGAGGAGCTGTTGCTTTTGGAGTGTTTCTGCTAACATTTGATTTAAACTAGAACTCGTAGAGCAGTATTTGTACTATTTAATAGAAAGAATGAAAAAGATAATTAATAGCTCTTGGCTTGTTCTGCTTTTTGTTTTTGCATTTTTAGTTTTTGTTAGTTCCTGCAAAAAAAAGTACGATTATCATATTAAGGGCACTGTTATTAAAGCCACGACCCAAGAGCCCTTAGAAGGTGTCGTGGTGGAGGTAATATAATGAAATTTGCCAAGGTGGCCCATTTAGTGGAGGATGCGGGCCTGATCCTGATGATTTTCATTATACCACCACAAATGCTAACGGAGAATTTGAGATTGAATTTGAGCCCTCTTTACTCAATGTAGAAGAAGTTACGGTAGGGTTAGAATGGGATAGGTTTTCAGGAGGAAGCTTACAATCTGCCGTTGCTGGCCCATATCCTTCAAATTTTGGAATTAGCAACTATATTAATTCCCAATACAAATTGGTCTCGCTAGGCTATGGAGAACAATGGTTAAAGATGAGCTTCGATATGTTATTAGAAGATGCTAGCCGCTTGCAAAAAACAGATTCTATTTGGCTGCCTGGCAGGTATTATAATATTAATGATTTTGATTTTGATGACCCAAGAAAATATCCAGTGTATAAATTTACATATTAAAATTCTCTACTTACCCATCTCAGGCCTTCTCTCTTCAGTCCTTTGAACCGCTTGATCGTGGCGCCATTCTTCAATTTTTTTTGTGTGGCCAGAAAGCAATACATCAGGCGTTTTTAGCCCTTTGTATTCTGAAGGACGTGTATAAACAGGAGGGGCAACAAGCCCATCTTGAAAAGAATCGGTTAGCGCAGAAGTTTCATCGGAAAGAACGCCTGGCAAAAGACGAATTATACTGTCGGCAATAACGGCTGCCGCCAACTCACCACCAGTGAGCACATAATTACCAATACTAATTTCACGGGTAATTAAATGCTCTCGCACCCGCTCATCTACTCCTTTATAATGCCCGCATAAAATAATAATGTTCCCTTTTAGTGAAAGCTCGTTACTCAAGGGTTGATCTAGCATTTGCCCATCAGGGCTGGTGTAGATTATTTCATCGTAATCTCGCTCGGCCTTAAGTTTTGAAATGCATTTATCAATAGGTTCAATCATTAAAACCATACCAGCTCCTCCACCAAAAGGGTAATCATCTACTTGTCGGTATTTATTATTGGAGTAGTCTCTTAAATCGTGTATAACAATTTCGGCCAAGCCTTTATCTTGGGCTCGTTTCATCATCGAATACTCAAAAGGGCTTTTAAGTAAGTCGGGAACTACTGTTATGATATCAATCCGCATCATCTGACAAATATATGTCTAGCAAGCCGTCAGGCAAAGTAGTAAAGATGGTTTTTGCTTGCTTATCTACAGTTGTAACCACTTCATCTGTAAGTGGAATCAACACTTCTTTTTCTTGATATTGCATAGCAATTAGGTCTTGACTGCCAGAATCAAATACACCAGAAATCTCTCCTAGTTCCCCTTCTTTGGAATCGATCACTTTAAAACCTATAAGCTCATGGAAGTAATAACCTTCTTCCAGATCAGGGAGCACATCTAAGGGTAAATAGATTCTGGCTCCTTTAAATTCTTTTGCCTGATCAATGGAATCTATTTCTTCGAATTTAAGTATAGCCTTGCCGGCATTGAGTTGAATTCGGTCAATAAAAAATGGAACCAGTTTTTTGTTGACTTCAACAAAAACCGATTCCATCTCACTGTATTCTTGCGGATTGTCAGCATCTATTATAATAACCAACTCTCCTTTTAATCCATGTGTTTTGAGTACATACCCCAACTGGTAGCAAGACTCAAAATTCATAGCTTAACTTATTTTTTTTCTTCTTTAGCAGGAGCTTCTTCCTTTGCTTCCGCTTTTGGAGCGTCTTCCTTTGGAGCTTCCTCTTTTGCTTCAGTAGCAGGTGCTTCTTCTGTTGCCTCTGCAGCAGGTGCAGCTTCTTCTGCAGGCGCTTCTTCAACTGGTGCAGCAGCAGCAACTTTTGCAGCATCTTCAGCTTCAACAGCGGCAATTGCATCTGCAGCTTTCTTTTGAATTGCTTCAGTACGAGCTTCTTTCACCTTAGTTTCTGCCGCCATTCTAGCTTTAGCCTTGGTAGCTTCTTCTGCAGAAAGTCCATCAAGTTTAGCTTGAATCTTAGCGTCTTTGGCTTTTAGCCATTCAGCAAATTTTTTGTCGGCAACTTCTTGCGTAATTGCTCCTTTATTAACACCTACTTGAAGGTGCTTTTTCATCATAATACCTTTATATGATAAAATTGCTCTAGTTGTGTCGGTTGGTTGTGCACCATCCATAACCCAATTAAATGCGCTTTCTTCGTTTAATACGATAGTTGCTGGGTTAGTATTAGGATTGTAGTTTCCTAATTTTTCGATGAAACGACCATCTCTTGGTGATCTAACATCTGCTACCACGATGTCGTACATCGCATGTGCTTTTCTACCTCTACGGGCTAATCTAATTTTAACTGCCATAACTTTTATTAGTTTCTCGTGCGGATCACGTCCGCATTTTTCGTTAAATGAGGTGCAAAAGTAATTGATTATGAGTTAAAAGCAATAAGAGGCCTCATAATTATATAGAGGGCTATAAGTATAGTATCCCAAACCAACAAAACCAATATTCTCGCTTACTCGTGTAAGCGGTTTTTAAATATGATAAGCAAACCATACCTTTGACAACTTATTAGGCAACAAACCGTTATGGACAAGTATTCTTACATTGCCAATGCACATGGCAATTATCTAGATGAAGTATATACTTCGTATAAACAAGACCCAACCTCAGTTGACGAAAGTTGGCAGCGATTTTTTGAAGGGTTCGAATTTGCAAATCAAAAGTATGGTGAAGGAGGTAATTCTTCTTCGGTAGAAGCCAAAGAAATAAATGTACGCAACCTTATACATGCATATCGAACAAGAGGGCATTTAGAGGCAACTACGAATCCTATTCGTAAACGAAAAGATAGAGGTGCCCGATTAAGCTTACAAGACCATGGTCTAACAGAGGCAGATTTGGATACCGAATTTGAAGTAGGCAATGAGCTTAACATTGGGAAAGCATCTCTACGAAAAATTATTGCTGCTTTAAAATCAACTTATACAGGCAGTATCGGCTTCGAGTACATGTACATTCGAGACCCTGAAATGCTCGATTGGTTTAAGCGAAAAGTTGAACACGATGCGCTCGTATTTAATCCTTCTACCAAAGAGAAAGAAAGAATCCTAAGCAAATTGAACGAGGCTGTTGTCTTCGAAAATTTTCTTCACACCAAATATATCGGTCAAAAACGATTCTCCTTAGAAGGAGGCGAAAGTACTATCCCTGCCTTAGATGCAATTATTAACGCCAGTGCAGAAATCGGTGTTGAGGAAGTTGTGATTGGCATGGCACACCGTGGCAGACTAAATGTTTTGGTAAACATTATGGGCAAAACCTACGAACAAGTATTTAGCGAGTTCGAAGGATCTGTATTACCAGATATGACTATGGGAGATGGCGATGTAAAATATCATATGGGCTATTCCTCTCAAATTATTACAGAAACAGGTAAAAAAATAGATTTAAAATTAGCACCAAACCCATCTCACTTAGAAGCTGTAAATCCAGTGGTAGAAGGGTTTGTACGTGCCAAGGCCGAAGGTCAATATAATAAGGATTTTGATAAGGTATTGCCAATCCTAATTCATGGCGATGCCGCTATTGCAGGGCAAGGCATTGGGTATGAGCTTACACAAATGAGCATGCTCGATGGCTACCATACAGGTGGAACAATCCACTTTATAATTAATAACCAAGTTGGGTTTACCACTAATTTTGAGGACGCTCGCTCGAGTATTTACAGTTCGGATGTAGCTAAAATTATTGATGCACCTGTGCTTCATGTAAATGGAGACGACCCCGAAGCAGTAGTGTATTGTGTAAAAGCTGCGACTGAATTTAGGAAAAAATTTAACCGAGATATTTTTATAGATATGGTATGCTATCGTAGGCATGGGCATAACGAAAGTGATGAACCAAAGTTTACACAACCACATCTATATAACCTCATTTCTAAGCACCCTAACCCTAGAGAAATCTATAACAAAGCTCTAATTAGCAGAGGAGATATTGATGCTGAACTTGCTAAAAAAATGGATAAGTCGTTCAGAAATGAGCTGCAAGACCGACTTAATTTAGTGAAACAAAAGCCGCTTCCTTATAAATTTTCTCCCTTAGAAAAAGAGTGGCAAAGCCTAAGAAGATCCAATCCTGCAGATTTTGATCGATCTCCAGATACTTCCGTTAAACAAGCCGTAGTTGATAAAATTGGCAAAGCTTTGACTAAAATCCCTGCAGGGTTTAAAGCCTTACGCCAAATAGAAAAGCAGCTTAAGCAACGCCAGCAGATGTTCTTTACCGACAAGATGTTGAATTGGGCATCCGCAGAACTATTAGCATATGGTTCCCTCCTTTTAGAAGGGCATCCTGTTCGTTTTTCAGGGCAAGATGTACAACGAGGAACATTCTCTCACAGGCATAGCGTGCTCCACGATGCGGAAACTAATGAGAGTTATAACAGCCTTAATTTTATTGAAGAAGGCCAAAAAGAATTTGATATTTACAACTCTCTATTAGCAGAATTTTCGGTACTTGGATTTGAGTTTGGTTATGCAATGGCCAACCCCAATGCTTTAGTCATTTGGGAAGCCCAATTTGGTGATTTCGCCAATGGAGCACAGGTAATTGTCGATCAATTCATTACGCCATCCGAATCTAAATGGCAGCGAATGAATGGCTTGGTGATGCTACTTCCTCACGGTTATGAAGGCCAAGGGCCAGAGCACTCGAATGCTAGACCAGAGCGCTACTTACAATTAGCAGCTGAGTATAATATTGTGGTTGCCAACATTACAGAGCCTTCCAATTATTTTCATATGATAAGAAGGCAATTGACTTGGGAGTTCCGAAAACCTTTAATTGTGATGTCTCCAAAATCATTATTAAGGCATCCTAAAGTTGTTTCTCCTGTGTCAGAATTTACCAAAGGAACCTTTAGAGAGCTACTTACAGATGAGTATATAACTCCTAAAAAAGTAAAACGAGCGCTCGTTTGCTCAGGAAAAATCTATTACGATCTATTAGAAGAGCAACAAAAAAATAAGCGTAAAGATGTGGCCATCATCAGAGTGGAACAACTCTACCCTTTTCCAGATTTGCAATTAGACGATGCCTTAAAAGCATTGGGCAACCCTGAGGTTAAATGGGTACAAGAAGAACCTTCGAATATGGGGTATTGGGCATTTATTTTACGTACCTATCATTCGTGCGAAATGTCTGTTATCGCTCGTAAGCCAAGTGCTTCTCCAGCTACTGGGTATCACAAAATGCACGATGCCGAACAAAAAGAAATTATTGAAACCGCCTTTAACATATAAGATATGTCACTAGAAATAAAAATACCTCAAGTTGGGGAATCGATAACTGAAGTAACAATTGCCGCTTGGCTTAAAAAGGATGGCGAGTTTGTTGAAATGGATGAAGTAATTTGTGAGCTAGAGTCAGAGAAAGCCACATTTGAATTGAATGCAGAAGCAGCAGGTATTTTACGAATTAAAGCCCAAGAAGGAGATTCTATAGAAATCGGTGCTACCGTATGTGTTATTGAAGAAGGAGAAGCAAAAGCGACTACTTCTACTGAATCTTCCGAAGAAGCAGCTCCAACTCAAGTTCCCGCTCCTAAACCAACAGGTGAAACCATCGAAATGCGAGTTCCAGAAGTGGGAGAATCCATTACGGAAGTAACGATGAGCGCATGGACAAAAAACGAAGGCGATTTTGTAGAGCTTGATGAAGTAATTGCTGAAATTGATTCTGATAAAGCAACTTTTGAGCTTCCAGCAGAAGGAACGGGTATTCTTCAACAAAAATGTGCTGAAGGCGACACTCTTCAAATTGGTGATTTAATTTGCACCATTCAATTGAGTGATGCTGCTCCTGCAACATCGGCAACTCCTGTTGATAGTGCGACTCCTCAAGCAGCCCCTAGTGGAAACACAACCTATGCATCTGGCCATGCTTCACCAGCTGCCGCCAAAATCTTGGCTGAAAAAGGAATTGATGCCTCTACTGTTTCCGGTACTGGCGTAGATGGAAGAATTACAAAAGAAGATGCGGAAAAGGCGCAAAAGCAAGCTCCTAAATCGACTGCTCCTGTTGCTGCGAAGGCAGAAATTACAGCCGCTCCAGTTGGAGAACGTAACGAATCTCGCAAGAAAATGAGCAGCTTACGCAAAACTGTTGCTCGTAGATTGGTGGCCGTAAAAAATGACACGGCTATGCTTACCACCTTTAATGAGGTAAATATGAAGCCTATTATGGACCTGCGTAAAAAGTATAAAGAGCAGTTTAAAGAGAAGCACGAAATCGGACTTGGCTTTATGTCGTTCTTCACTAAAGCCTGTACGATGGCCTTATTAGAATGGCCTTCGGTAAATGGGCAAATTGATGGAGAAGAAATAGTCACTTTTGATTATTGCGATATTTCCATAGCTGTTTCTGCACCTAAAGGATTAGTAGTTCCTGTTATTCGAAATGCAGAAAAATTAAGCTTTGCTGGCATAGAAGCTGAAGTGAGAAGGCTTGCCCTAAAAGCAAGAGATGGAAAACTTTCCATTCCTGAAATGACGGGTGGAACCTTTACCCTAACCAATGGGGGTGTTTTTGGCTCCATGATGTCAACGCCCATTATTAACTCTCCGCAATCTGCTATTTTGGGTATGCATAATATTGTGGAGCGAGCCGTAGTGGAAAATGGCGAAATCGTAGTTCGACCTATGATGTACCTTGCCCTATCTTACGATCATCGAATTATAGATGGCCGTGAATCGGTAAGCTTCTTGGTACGAGTAAAAGAGCTTTTGGAAGACCCAACAAGGTTATTGCTTGATGTCTAATATCTTTTGTCTAACAATCTAATGTCTTTAAAATGAAATACGATATAACAGTAATAGGATCAGGCCCCGGTGGGTATGTTGCAGCCATCAGATGTGCACAATTAGGCTTCAAAACTGCCCTTATCGAAAAATATAGTACGCTTGGTGGCACTTGCTTAAATGTAGGATGTATTCCATCCAAAGCATTGCTTGATTCTACCGAGCATTACCATAATGCACAAACCACGTTTGCGGAGCACGGCATTAAATTAACAGGTGTTAAAGCCGACCTTGGCCAAATGATTAAGCGGAAAGGCGAAGTGGTTTCTCAAACAACTCAAGGCATCGATTTCTTAATGAAGAAAAACAAGATTGATGTACTTCAAGGCCTTGGTTCATTTGTGGATAAAAACACAATTAGGGTTTCTGGTGAAAAAGAGCAAACAATCACCACCGACAAGGTAATTATTGCTACAGGTTCTAAACCCAGTTCTCTTCCGTTTATCAAACTCGATAAAAAAAGAGTCATTACTTCTACCGAAGCACTTCAACTCAAAGAAATCCCTAAGCACTTAGTAATTATTGGTGGTGGGGTGATAGGACTTGAATTAGGTTCTGTATATGCACGTTTAGGAGCAAAAGTATCTGTAGTAGAATATATGGATAGCTTAATCCCTACGATGGATGCTACTATGGGGCGTGAGCTTAAAAAAGTGCTAAAGAAATTAGGCTTTGAGTACTACTTAAAACACAAAGTAACTGACGTAAAAAGTACAGCAAAAACGGTATCTGTAAAAGCAGAAAATGCCAAAGGCGAAACGGTTGAAGTAAAAGGAGATTACTGTCTAGTAGCCGTAGGGCGCAAGCCTTACACCGAAGGCCTTGGTTTAGAAAACATCGGTATCACTACCGACAAGGCTGGTAGAATTGAGGTTGATGGTCAGCTACAAACCAACGTACCAAATATTTATGCCATTGGCGATGTAATTAAAGGTGCTATGCTAGCTCATAAAGCCGAAGAAGAAGGTGTATTTGTAGCGGAAACCATTGCAGGTCAAAAACCCCATATTCATTACAATTTGATCCCTGGCGTAGTTTATACTTGGCCAGAAGTGGCTGCGGTTGGTTATACCGAGAAGCAACTCAAAGAACAAGGAAGAGCCTATAAAACGGGCTCCTTTCCATACCGCGCCTTAGGCAGAGCCAGAGCGAGTATGGATATTGAAGGACAAGTAAAAGTATTGGCCGATAAGGAAACAGATGAGATTTTAGGTGTTCATATCATTGGAGCAAGAGCAGCAGATATGATTGCCTCGGCTGTAACCGCCATGGAATATCGAGCTTCAGCAGAAGATGTAGCTCGTATGAGCCATGCACACCCA
>CAZDQR010000028.1:0-17633 GCA_964507315.1 uncultured Roseivirgaceae bacterium | reverse complement strand
TAAAGCAGCTAAATTTGTTTTAGCACCTGCTTGTTCATTTACAGCCGAACGGCTAAAGCCACCTGTAGTTGGGAAACTACCAAAAAATGAACCTACTACATTGCCGAGCCCAAGGCCTATTAGTTCTTGGTTGGCATCTAGTTTATATTCGTCTTTATGATTTACTTGTATGGCCTTAGCTACAGAAACGGCCTCCATAAATGCTATTAGCGCGAGTGTTAAGGCAATAGGTATTAGCTCTTGTAAATGAGGCGAATTGAGTTGAGGGATGGCAAAAGAGGGTAAACCTTGGGGTACAATGCCTACTATTTTTATGCCCAATTCATCTAAAGAGAAAAGTTTAACAGCCACAATACCTAGAACAACTGCTACCAAAGCTCCTGGGATAGCTTTGTGAATTTTTTTTACATTTTTAAGAATGAATATAGATGCAATTCCAATAATTACTGATAGCCAATGGATACCTCCAAATTTTTGGATGGCTTCGTAAATAATAACGAACACATTATTATTTCGAGCTAAATCAATTCCTAGTAAATGTTTTAATTGGTTAAGGCCAATAATTAAAGCTGCCGCAGATGTAAACCCATTAATAACTGGTTTTGACAAAAAGTTTACCAAAAATCCCATCCTAAAAATCCCTAAGGTGAATTGAATGACACCCATCATAAATGCTAGAAGGATGGCAAGTGCAATATAATTTTCTGAACCAGCCTCGGCAATTACAGATACTCCTGCAGCTACTAATAAAGAATCCATAGCAACAGGGCCAACGGCTAATTGCCTCGAAGTGCCAAAAATGGCATATACTATTTGAGGGAGCATAGCAGCATACAAACCATAAACAGGAGGGAGGCCAGCAATCATAGCATAGGCCATACCTTGTGGAACAAGCATAACTCCTACGGTAAGCCCCGCTGAAATATCTCCATTTAAGTAAGATTTTTTGTAATTAGGAAGCCAATCTAAAATTGGAAGAAACTTTTTCATAGTGTTGTAGTGTTACATTGCAATCCAAGCTTTGCCTAGTAGCTTTGTGGGATTGACCTTCACTTTCAATTTACAAAATAAGGTATATTTGAAAGAGGTAAATGTATCTTAAATCACATTACTAGTTTGTGGGATTAGATTATTTTGTAGAATGGAGGAGTTTAATTTACTAGGCAGCTTCTAACATAAATCTTATAATAAAAATACTATGAAAAAAATAACAAATTTAAGTTTGGCTCTATTACTTGTAATAGGCATTGTTTCTTGTGGAAATTCTCAAACACAAGAAAAAGAAGGAGCAAAGGCAATTGCTAAAAATATTGATACGAATGAGTTTGAAAGCATGATGTCTTCTAAAAAAGATGTTGTTGTGTTAGATGTAAGAACGCCAGAAGAAGTGGCTGCAGGAGTTATTTCAGGGAGTACACATTTAGATATTTATGCTCCCAATTTTAAATCTACCCTAGAAGGAATGGATAAAACTAAACCTGTAATGGTGTATTGTGCCGTTGGAGGTAGGAGTGGTCAAGCAATGAAAATGATGAAAAAAATGGGCTTTGAGGAAGTTTATAATCTTTCGGGCGGTATTAGAGCTTGGCAAAGTGAAGGTAAACCAGTAAAATAAAGATGATAGATAAAAAGACGTTAGACACAAGGTTATTTTTTTAGTCTTATGTCTAATATCTTACTTCTTTAATCGAAAAAAATATGATAAATTTTTTAAAAGACATAGACTTTAGCTTAAATAGCTGGGGATTTTCAAGGGTGATTCGATTGGCTTTAGGACTATTTTTCTTTATTCCTGCTATTCAAGAATTAGATTATTTTGCAATGCTGTTAGGTAGCGTATTATTATACCAAGCCATTGGAAATACTGGGTGCGGGTTTACTAAAAACAGCAGTAGCTGTGGGGTAGATTTACCAAAAACGGATAAAAAAGTTAAGTTTTAATAAGTAATTCGTCATTCCTGCGAAGGCAGGAATTTGTTACTTTTAAGGGGCTCCTGCCTTCGCAGGAATGACGTGTAAAACAAAGAGACTAAATGAACATTTTTCAACTAATTATAAATTCCTATTCTGGATATTGGAATTACATGGTGTACGAAATAACTCACCCAGGTTGGGGAAATTATTTCTATTACTTAATTGCATTATCCTTGGCCGTTTGGGTGTTGGAGTTGATTTTTCCTTGGCGTAAAAAGCAATCTGCATTTCGTAAAGATTTTTGGTTGGATGCGTTCTACATGTTTTTCAACTTCTTTATATTTTCGTTAGTTGGTTATAATGCTATTTCTAGCATTGGTGTAGAGGCGTTTAATAGTTTTATTGGCCTGTTTGGGCTCGAAAACAAAGTGTATCTTAGTTTGGAGGCCTTTCCTGTTTGGGCTCGTTTGGGTATTCTATTTCTTTTGGCAGATTTTATTCAATGGAGTGTGCACGTAACGTTGCACAAAGTACATTGGATGTGGCAGTTTCATAAAGTACACCATTCGGTAACCGAAATGGGTTTTGCTGCCCACTTGCGTTACCATTGGATGGAAAATGTATTTTATAAAACTGCCTTATACATTCCATTAACTATGATTGGTTTTGGGTTAAATGATCTGTTTTTATTGCACGCATTTAATATACTTATTGGCCATATAAACCACTCCAATATGAATATTAGTTATGGGCCTTTAAAGTATATTTTTAATAACCCTGCTATGCATATTTGGCATCATGTAAAAGAAGTGCCAGCAAGTCATCCTCAAGGGATCAACTTTGGGATTACCCTAAGTATATGGGATTATATATTTGGTACAGCTCATGTTCCACATTCTGGTAGAGATATAGAGCTTGGTTTTGATGACATCGAAACCTACCCTAAAGGGTTTATTGGACAAAGTTTGGAGCCGTTTAAGAAGGATGTTTAAGATAATATTAAGCTGTATTTAATTTAAGATTACTACCTACAGCTTTTAATACTTTATAAATAGTATCAAATTGCGGTTTCGATCCACTTGAAAGAGCTTTGTATAAACTTGGCCTACTTAAACCTGTAACTGCGGCAATATTAGACATGCCTTGTGCCTTAGCTACATGTCCTAATGCTATAATAATATCATTGGAATCACCTTCTTCTAATACTGTGTTTAGGTATTCAGCTACCATTGCATCGTCATCTAAGTATTCTGCTATGTCAAATTTTGTTGCCATTTTTTATAGTTTGTTTTTATAAGTAGCCCAGATAGTTTTTGCTTTTAGTATGTCTTTTTTTTGCGAAGATTTATCTCCTCCATTTAAAAGTAACACCACCGCGTCACCTTGCTCTTTTAAATAAATGCGGTACCCTTTCGCATAATGAATACGCAACTCACTAATTCCATTTCCAACTGGTTCGCAATCGCCAAAGTTTCCATGTTCTTCTATTCGCTGAATTCTAAAAAGAATTTTAGCTTTAGCCCTATTGTCTTTTAGCTTTCGAAGCCATTTGTCGAATTCACTTGTTTTCTCAATGGAATACATATACAAATGTATTCAGTTGGATACAGCATTGCAAGTTGGGTACCAAACAATATAATATTTGGCATTACTTTAAGCGTGTGGGATTATATCTTTGGTACGGCTCATGTTCCACATTCGGGTAGAGATATAGAGCTTGGTTTTGATGACATCGAAACCTACCCTAAAGGGTTTATTGGACAAAGTTTGGAGCCGTTTAAGAATAATGAATAAAGTAAGGGAAGATGCTAGTTCTTCCCCCTATTTTTATTGCCTATAAGTTGCATGGCATTTTACACAGGAATTCATGGTGTTAGATAAGGCTTGTAGCGATTCTTTCTTATTTCTATTTTTAAATATTCTCGCCATTTCATCTGCACTGTTATGGAACTCCAGTCCTATTTTCTCGAAATTTTCATCACCAAACATGGAGCACATTTGTTTCATTTCGGGCGTTAGGCCTAATTTTGAATGGGCAATTTTAGATGCTTTGTCATAGTCATCAGTAGCAAGAAGCTGTGTAATTTGTTGAACTGCGGCTAAATGACTGCGCATGTTTTTTAGTTGATGTTGTTTTTGCTTCGGATTTAAATTTAGCGAAGTTCTCTCATCACTCAAGTTCATCATATTATGTGGGTGCTCAGTAGTTGCACTTTCTGTTTTTTCTTCCTTTTGCTGTTTTGCGCTGTTATTACAAGAGGTTACAAATAATCCTAAAATGGTAGATGCTATTATTATGGCAGTTTTTCTCATGTCGCAAATATATAACTTACGACTCTTAATTTGATATAGGATATATAAATGGCCTCATAAATAATAAATTTTTGTGCTAGAAACTTGGTAAAAAGCACAACATGGTAGAAGTATCAGGTGTAAAATCGAAGAGCGATTTAAATATTTTGAGAGAAGCTAAAGCGGGTTAACGTATTCTCAATAGTGACTAGGCTTTAGTAGTTTATGTTAAGTATGAAACAGCTCCTACCTTTGTTTTAAGGTGTAAATATATGCTTCCACAATAGTTTTATTCTTTAATGACACAGTGGTAAGCACACGGATATATCTTTCTCCTTCAAACTTGTCTAATTCATCCCAATGTTTTGATATGTTTTTTGAGCTAAACAAAAAACCTTCAATACTTTCTCCTTCTTCATTAATAACTAAACCAGGATAACCCATAGCAGCTCCCCATCCTTTTTGATGCAGGTTCCCTTTTACGCTGGCTTCTTGCCAAGAGCCACCAATAGAAGCTAAAATGTGCTCATTGGGTCGGCCTGGACCCAATGTTCCATAAACGAATAAATTGTTGATCATATTTATTGTATGAGTAAATTCACTTATCTAGTCTAGATGTAGTTTTACTTTAGAACAAGTACTTGCCGTTATTATCTACTTCAACTTTTAATGCAATTTTCTCTTCTTCAAATTTATCGTAACCAGTTTTTAGGTTGTTCCAAAAACTAACTAATTCGGGATTGCTGATATTAAAGCTTGAATATGTCTCAAGGTTTGGTGCAGTCATTTTAAAAGGGAATATATAAACAGGTATTTTATGTTGTCCTGCTTGTTTAGCAAAGGTGGCATACAAGTAAATTTCTTTGATTTTGTCATCTGTCATAGGAATGCAACCAATAGTTACACAGTCGCCATGTATAAAAATGTCTCCACCTAAATCTCCAGCATTACTCTTAATTCTGTCGGATTTATTTGGGTAATTTAATCCCAACGAAAGGTAGAAATTGCTTGACGGATTAAACCGATCAATGTAATAAAATCCTTCTGGTACTTGATAGTCACCTTGTTTCCTTTTAGGCCCTAACTCTCCAGAATCTTCACAAATGGAATATGTAATTAATAATTGGTATTTATTATCTGCTTTATTTCTAGCGTAAAGGTTAAGCAGTCCTTCAGCTTTATAGGCTATTATTAAAATATTTAGATTCGCTAACGTTACTCCATTTTCTTGTAATTGATCAATAGCAGTTTGCTTCTTCTCTTTTATAGAAGCTCTAACACGGCTATACATTTTTTGATTGGCTAAAAAGTCGGATTGAGCTACCGAAACCAAGGCAGATAAATTTAGAAGAAAAAAAGTTATTATGAGTTTAATAGTCATTTTAGTGACATTATATTATCTATAGCCACCACTAAAGGCCCTTAAAGAATAAAGTGAAATTACTTAGGTAAGTTCTTCAACATAAAATCTCTTATGTTACCGCCCATAATAGCAGAAATACCTGCATCACTAAATTGGAGTTTCATAAGCTCATCTACAATTAAAGGAAAACCTGTTACATCAAAAGCAGCAGGGATGGCTCCATCAAAATCGGTGCCCATGGCAATATGTTTTATGCCTATTAAATCAGTTGCGTATTTTATTGCTCGTGCTGTGGCAGCGGCATCGGTTCCACAAACGGCTTGCTCAAAAACGGCAATGCCAATAATACCACCTGTGGCCGCAATTCCTTTAAGGTGTTGATCTGATAGGTTTCGTAAATTATCGCAGGTGCCCTTTACTCCAATATGCGATACGAGCAGGGGGCGAGTTGCTATATTTATTATATCGGTAGTTAGAGCTGGGGATGCATGGGCTAAATCAACAATTATGTCTAGCGATTCCATTTTTTGTATCACCTCTTTACCGAAAGGAGTGAGGCCTCCTTTTTTCATTCCATGTGCTGAACCACCTAGCTTATTATCAAAAAAGTGCGTAGGCGCCATCATTCTAATGCCTGCATCGTACATAACTTGTACATTATTAATATCACCTTCGAGCACTTGCATGCCTTCCACTCCTAAAAAACCACCCATTTGTTTAGGGTTGGAAGCCCTATCGCTAATCAAAGATTTTAATTCTGATTGGTTGGTAATAACTCGGAGTTTGCCTTGAGAGGCATCACTAAAATCGTAAAGCTCTTTACATTGTTGCAAGGCTCGTTCTTTTAAGCTAAACCAAGTAGCAGGTGGGCGACCAGTACCAGCCATAACCATGGTAATATTGTCTGTTTTATCATCGTTATGCTCAAAATTCATGTTTTTGGGCGTTTTACTCACAATTGTAAAAGCTTGCAAAGCCATGTTGGCTTCAATCATTCTAGGAATATCTTCATGGCCGTGGGTATGCCTTTTTGTGATGTCTCTATTCCATAATAATACATCACTGTGGAGGTCGCCCACAAAAGGCAAACTATTATATAGAGCGAGGGCTTTTTCAGACGGATGATACGGGGCTTCAAGAGTTACTGTGTTAAACTTACGGTCTGCAATATTTGCAACTAGTTTTGTTAGTATCAGATATAAAAAAATAAGTATGGAGAGGGCAAATAAACACTTTTTAAAAAATTTAGGCATGTCTTGCTAATTTAATGATTGAATAACTAATGACGAAATGAGAGAATAAAAGAGTAGAACTAATGGGTCTAATCAATTTATCATTCCCTCATTTAAAATCTTTTAATATTTCTATTTTATTTCTACCAAGCTTAATCACGTTAAGGCCTTCTAGTTTTTTAAGTAACCTACTAATTGCCTCTCTAGATGAGTTTAGTTCTGTTGCTATTTGCTGATGCGTAATAGCAAATTCATCTTTTTCAAGTACTGTTTTCTTATCGTTTAAATATTTAATTAAACGAGTATCTAGGCTTTGAAATGCCGTTTGGTCAAGAGTAGTTAGCATTTCTTCGAATCGAGCCGAATAAGTTTGCAAAATAAAATTTCTCCACGTTCTGTAGTTTCGCATCCAATCATCCATATAATGAAATGGGATTAGTATGATACGAGAGTCTTTTTCAGCGATAGCTTTAATTTTACTTTTTTCTTGGTGCATACAGCAGGTAACTGTCATTACACAGGTATCGCCACCATCTAAATAGTATAATAAAATTTCCTTGCCGTCTTCATCTTGCCTAATTACTTTAAGCAATCCATCGGTAATAAGGGGTGTGCTTTTTATAAACTCACCTACTCTAATAATAGGCTCACCTTCTTTGATAATTACTTCTTTGCCCACATTTAGTATAGCATCTACTAGTTCGGGTTCCTTAAAAAAAGGAAAATGCTTCTCAATCATTTCTCGCATAATGCTAAAATAAAACCATCGCTGCTCAAATAAAACTAACCTAGAGATTTCTTTTAATACTGAGTTAGGTGGCCATCTATTATCATGTTGATTATAGTCTAGTCAAAATGTGATATATATCACATAAGCCAATAATGGGTGTCATAAATGTTATAAGATGTGATTTCTAGCTTTGTTATGAACAAGAGAACAGAAACAAATAAATATACCACCATGAAAAAGTTAAATTATTATGCATTGGCAATTATCGCAATATTTGCATTTGCCTGCAACAACAACAATGAAGAGCCTCCTGTGGATCCTGGAGAAAGTAGCTCAGAACTACTTGTAAAAAAGTTTGCAGCAGCACCTACCATGGATGGCACTGTAGATGAAATGTGGGGCACAGCCCAAAAATTAGCTACCAATACCCAGGTGCCTTCAGGTGTAGGTAACCGAATGACCTATTATAATGAGGATGGAATTGGAGAAAAAAACCTTGATATTTTCGAAGCCTATGAAGGAGAAAAAAATAACTTTACGATGCGTAGTGGCTATTTTGGAGAGGATATCTATTTCTTAATAGAATGGGAAGATGCTGAAGACAGTAAAGACCGCCAGTCTTGGTACTTTGATCCAAGTGATAAACTATGGAAAGGAGAGCATAAATATGCAAATGCAACTGATGATAAATATTATGAAGATAAGTTTGCTTTCTTATTCCCAATTGGTGAAGTAGATAACTTTAGTACTTCAACTTGCTATGCTACTTGTCATACTGTTAGTGATATTGCTAAAGATAAAGACAAGCATACGAGGCATTACTTAAAAAACACTAATCAAAAAATTGATATGTGGCACTGGAAACGTGTAAGAGGTACTCATAATGATAAAATTGATGATCAACGTATCCAAGGTGTTGATGCCCCTTATACATCTTCTTCTAATGGTAGAGGTGGAGATCCAGATTCTGGCGCAGGGGCAAGATCAGGTTACTCTAATAACTCTCAATCATTAATGATCACAGGTACTACTACAGAAGTAAGTGTTCCAAAATATGTTATGCCAGATGCAACAGATGTTTATTGGTACTCTGAAGCAGATATAGCTTCTAGTGCTAAATTAGTAACAGCTGTTGACGACCAAGGTGTTTTATCCTATGCAGGTGGTACTATTGATCCAACTGGCGATGCTGGTTACAACCAATCAACTGGCAACAAACGTTTCCCAAGCATCTTAACTAGAGATTTCTTAGGAGAAAGAGCCGACCTTAGCATTAAAGCAGTACACACTGGTACCGGTTGGATAGCTGAAGTTAAACGTAAATTGAATACAGGTGACCCTTGGGATGTAATATTTGACCCATCTATGGCTGAGCTTCCATTTGGTTTTGCAATCTTCGATAATGCTGCCATCGCTCATAGTATCAAGCCAGGGTTAACATTAAAATTCGAACAATAAACCTAATCTATAAGAAGAGGTGCCAACACTTTAGTTGGTATCTCTTTTTTAATTACCACCTATTTATCAGGTAGTCTCTAACTTTTTTAAGTTATAACGGATAAGCTATATCTGATTCAAATAATTAAAATACATAAAAACTATTACTATGAAATCGAGCAACCTCATAAAAGGATTTAACATCGGTATCATTTTGTTATTGATGTTTACAACAGGATGTTATTACGACCAAGTGTATGTGGCACCTCCTGAAGGAGATATTAGTTATTCAACTGATATGCAGCCATTCTTCGACTTAAAATGTACGAGTTGTCATAATGGAACAGGCGTGCCTTTAGATTTAACCGCAGGTGGATCTTATGATGCCCTGATTAACGGTAATTACATCAACACGGCCAACGCCTCAGAAAGTTTATTATATACAAAAATAGACACCGGTGGCAGTATGGAGTCTTATGCCACTGATGCTGAAAGAGCAATTACGCTTAAGTGGATTGAACAAGGAGCTAAAAACAACTAATAAAAACGCTATGAAATCGATATATAAGATATTTAACAGTAAAGCATTAACTAGTTTGATTAGCTTACTAGTTATTGTATTTGTTGCCTTGGCCACCACTGTTGTAGCTCAAGATGACAAAGAAGAAGTGAAAGCGGAAAAGCCTGCAAGAGTAGCCTTTGAAAGTGCCTGGTGGTTTGATGGCCAAACAGGAAAGGTCTATAATAAAAACACCTTTGAATTTGTAATGCAACATAGGTTTGGTGTAATCAAATCTGGTAACAACGATATGTTTGGCATTTATGGAGCAGCTAATATTCGACTTGGGTTAGGATATGCACCCATTGAAAAACTGAATATAGGTTTTGGTTATACCAAAAATAAAATGATTCTTGATCTTAATGCTAAGTATGCCATACTTACCCAAACAAGGTCCAACTCAATGCCAGTTTCTGTTACTTATTATGGAAATATGGGAATGGAATTGCAACCCAAAGAAAACTACTTAAATAACACGGATCGATATAATTATTTTAATCAATTAATTATAATGAAACGCTTCAGTTCTAAGTTTTCGGCTCAGTTAGCACCTTCATACACGCATTATAATGCAGTAAAATGGGAGCAACAACCCGATAATAGTTGGGCAACAATGGAAAACGATACTTGGGGATTAAGTGTTGGAGCTAGGTATAAAGTTGGTTCTCAGGTTATAATTATGGCAGGATACGATACTCCTTTAACAACGCATAAAATTAATGATCCATTACCTTCTATTAACATAGGTGTTGAGTTTGCAACAAGCAGCCATGCCTTCCAAATATTTGCTACCAATAATAATAAAATCCAACCTCAAGAAAACATAATGTTTAATCAAAATGATTATGGGAATGGGGGCTGGCTCATTGGTTTCAATATTACCAGATTATGGTCATTTTAATTAACCTCTAAACTTGATGTTATGGGAGCTGATAAAAATAATTCAAGGAGAAACTTTTTATCTAATGGGCTAAAGCTAGGAGCAGTAACCTTAGCCGGAGGTGTAATTGGATCAAAAGTGATGGGCTCTGGCAGTACTAAAGGGGAAATGGTTGAAATGATGACCAAGGACGGAACCCTTGTAAAAGTACCGGCAGCAGAAGTTAGTGAAGTAAAAAAGAAGAAAGGATATAATATAAGAGAGGGGTTTCCTAATCGGAAATTTGTAATGGTTGTTGATTTGGCGAAGTGTAGAAATGCATTGAAATGCCAAGAGTCTTGTAATAAAAACCATTATGTCACTGGCCAAAATGCTTGGCTTAAGGTATATAAAATGCAGGAGGATAAAGACACTTCTCCTTATTGGATGCCAATGATGTGTCAACATTGTGATCAGCCTGCTTGTGTAACGGTTTGTCCTGTAGATGCCACTTTTAAACGAAAAGATGGGATTGTATCTATAGACAATGAACGCTGCATTGGTTGTCGTTTTTGCATGGCTGCTTGTCCTTACTCTGCTCGGGTTTTTAATTGGAGCGAGCCCAATCAAGAATACTTAATGAATAGTGCCGATCATATGGCCGAGCACTCTCCAGATCATTTGGGGCATCCAAGTATAAAAGGTACCGTAGATAAATGTGATTTCTGTCCTCATATGATAGATCAAGGCAAAATGCCTCATTGTGTAACTTCTTGTCCTAACGATGTATTTTATTTTGGTGATAAATATGAAGATGTTGTTACCAATGGAAGTGGACAATCAGTGAAGTTGAGTAAACTTCTTGAAGATCGCGCAGGGTATAGATACATGGATAAACTTGGGACTCAACCAAGTGTTTTCTATTTGCCTCCTGTAGAAAGATCAGATGATTTTGAAGATGGATTAGAGAATTATAATGAGTTTCAATCTGTAGCTAAACCCACTGAGTCATGACCAAATACGAAGAATTAGTTTCTGAACTGGCTCCACGTAAATTTAACAAAACGGGCCAAATTTGGACAGTGGCGTTGATACTCATTGTTATTGTGGGTGTTATAGCTTATATCGATCAAATAATTAAAGGGCAGGTAGTTACTAACATGCGTGACTATGTGTTATGGGGAGTTTATATCTCCAATTTTGTGTTTTTTGTAGCCATAAGTTTTGTGGGTTCACTTACAGCAGCAGTGCTTAGGTTAACCAAAAAAGCTTGGAGAACACCACTGGTTCGAATTGCAGAGATCATAGCTTTTGCAGCCATTTTAATGGCTGGGATTACCATTATTTTAGACATGGGCCGTCCCGATAGATTGTTAAACCTATTTATTCACGGCCGATTGCAGTCTCCTATTACTTGGGATGTAATAATTATTACCACATACATTGCGATAAGTGTGCTAATTCTCTTTATACCACTTTTACCCGATCTAGCCATTCTTAAAAATCATTTTAAGGATCAGCCTTTCTTAAGTAAGTTGTATAAATTCTTTTCATTGAATTGGTCAGGTACTCAGCAGCAATGGATTTTGCAATCTAAGTCAATTCAAATGGTGGCTATTTTAATAATTCCTGTGGCTTTTGTTCTACAAACTGTTGATGCCTGGCTTTTTTCAACCACATTTAGAATAGGTTGGGATAGTACTAATTTTGGTCCCTATTTTATTGCTGGTGCTTTTGTAGTAGGCACTGGTAGCTTAATATCGGTTATGTATGTGCTACGCAAAGCCTATAAATTGGAGAAATATATTACTGACTTGCATTTTGATAAACTGGGCAGATTATTAGCCTTTGCTTGTTTAGTGTATTTATATTTTAACATAAACGAATATTTACTACCTGCATTTACAGCTCCTAAAGCTGAAAGTCTTCATCTAAATGAGTTGTTCTTTGGGCATTATGCTCCTTTGTTTTGGTTTGTAACCATAGGAGGGCTAATAATTCCTGTATTAACACTCATATTTCCAAAGGGAAGAAAACCTCTTCCCCTGTTTATAATTGCCGTACTTGTGGTTATTACTTCTTGGTGGAAACGCTACTTAATTGTTGTACCAGCCTTGTTACACCCATTTTTGCCAATACAAGGAGTGCCGGAGTCGTGGCATAGTTATTTCCCAAGTATGCATGAGTGGGCTATTATCAGCGGTACACTAGCAGCAGCATTGCTAATTATTACAATACTGGTTCGCTATTTACCAATTATACCCATTGATAGAACAGCAAGGGAGCAAGGTCTTATTTCTAACGAAAACCCTACTGCATAATGAACGTCTTTTATAAAATAATATTGAGTGTACTTGTGGTTGGGATGTTCTCACTAGCAAGTAATGCACAGGACAAGCAGTTTAAAGCAAGGCTTTCTGTAGATTATATCTATGTAATGGGTGAAACGCCATACCTAGAAGTCGCTACTAAATTTAAAGGAGAGGATGGGTATGAACCTTGCCAGGAGTTAACACTAAATGTATATAATCAAATTAATGAAGATTCGATTCAATTGGAAGGAGCCATTACTACCAACTCCAAAGGAATCGCTCGTTTTAATATAGAGAATATTAGGTCTTCAGATACTATAATTGCCCATTCGTATATCATTAAAATAGAAGATAGCAAAAAGTTTAAAAAGGCTGAAAAAGAGATTAATTTTTTAGAGTCAACTATTAAAGCTGATGTTGTTGAAATTGATAGTGTTAACACGATAAAGGCTATTCTTACAGATGGTTTAGGAGAGCCGATAGAAGGGGCTAAGCTTAAAATTAATATTCAACGCTTATTTGCACCTATGGCAATAGGCAGATCTTATAAAACTAATGGCGCAGGAGAAATTTTTGTGCCTTTAGAGGAATCTTTTAGCGGAGTAGATGGCCAATTGGTCTTTGAGGTTTTTGTGGACAGTAAAAAATATGGTACTGTAACGTATTTACTAAAAACATCTATCGGAGATCAAATAAGAGACCTTTCCACATTTAATCAACGAACTATGTGGTCGCCACCTAGCAAAACGCCTTGGTTTTTGCTTATTTTTCCTAACTTGTTATTAGCTGGGATATGGATTGTGATATTAGTGTTGGTACGAAATATGTACAAAATTTATAAAAATTAAACTAAACTATACAAATATGAAAACATTAAAAAACACACTGGCAATCGGGGCTATTCTCACAGTTTTATTTGCCTTTAATGTAAACGTTCAGTCTGGAGAATGGGTTGTGCCTGACAAGTACCAAAAAATGCAGAATCCTACAGATGCAGATGAAGATTTGGATATTGGGGAAGAACTTTATAATAAGCATTGCAAATCGTGCCATGGTAAAGAAGGTTTAGGCGATGGCTCTAAAGCAAAGGAACAAGAAGGTGATTTGGGTGATTTTTCTTCAGAAGAATTCCAAGCGCAATCTGATGGTGCTTTGTTTTACAAAACCACAACTGGAAGAGATGATATGCCTAATTATGATAAAAAAATGCCAGACGATGAAGATCGTTGGTTGATTGTGAACTATATGAGAACTCTAGCTGAATAAGGCCTTTTGATTAATTTGTTTGATGACCACAGTGGAGCAATCCGCTGTGGTTTTTTTGTGCCCAATCATAATTAGAATCATAATTATTTGCAATTGTAGAATTATTATACCTAATTTGCTTATACATAAGAACATTAGGTATATGTATTCAAACGAATTAGTACGAGGAACGCTTAAAACAATCATCCTACAATTACTTGGGGAGCAAGCCCAAATGTATGGGTACGAGCTAAGTAAATTAGTAAAGGAGCGCACCAAAGAAAAGATTGTACTTACCGAAGGGGCTTTATACCCGATTCTGCATAAGCTCGAAAAAGATAAATTGGTTGTAACCAATTTAGAAAAGGTGGGTAATAGAACACGTAAGTATTATGCGCTTACTTCTAATGGGAAATCAAGTGCAAAGGAAAAGAAAAACGAATTACTAGAATTTGTTGAAACGCTAAAATTACTAATGGAACCAAAACCAATAGCCCTATGCAATTATTAGCAGGTGATCAGATTAAACATATTGAAGAAAGACTTGCCCTGGCAAGCCTAACAAATACTTCTTTATCAATTGATATACTGGATCATCTATGCTGTATGATCGAAGAGCGGTTGGATTTAGGATGGGAATATCCCAGGGCAGAAAAAGAGGTTTTTAACCAGATGGGGGTATTGCAAATTCAGGCCATAGAACAAGAAACAAACATTTTAACTCAAAATAAATTAATTATGAAAAAACGAACAAAAATTATCGGGTTGGTGGCCTTAATTTTAATGGGAACAGGTTTTGCCATGAAAATGATGCATTTGCAAGGAGCAGGGGTTACTTGGGGAGTAGGAGTGCTTACAGCCGTATTTGGCTTTGCTTTATTTTTAACAATAGACCGGTTTAGGTATGAGCAATCTATGATAGGTAAGATTGCCAGCATTATTGGATATATTGGGTCTGCCTCATTTATTCTTGGTACAGGGTTTAAACTGTTGAGGCAACCAGGTTCTCATTATATGATTGCAATTGGTGGGGTGGTATTATTAATTTATTTCGTGCTTAATAATTTATCATTTAGGAAAAACGAATTATTAGATTAACAAAGTCTAAGCAAAAAAAAAACACACTTACTCAAGTGTTGCTTTTTTTGCTTAGACTTTTTGAACAACGTTGCTTCTAGTAAGTCATTTCGTAGAAATCCTAGCCATTATAAAATTAGGCGCAAATGGGTTAAGATACCTACGGTATGACTTTCACAGAGGAGAAGATAAATTTATCTATACATCACAGCTTCAACTGCTTCAATAGTTCTTTTTACGTTTGGTAAAACTGCATCAATTAAAGTGGGAGCGTAGCCTAATGGTACATCCATGCTGTTTACTTTATGTATAGGTGCATCTAAGTAATCAAACGCGTATTTCTGCACGTGGTAACTGATTTCTGAAGCAATAGAAGCCACTGGCCAAGCTTCTTCTACAATTACTAATCGGTTTGTTTTCTTCACTGATTCTACAACCGATTTATAATCGATTGGTCGAACTGTCCTTAAATCGATTATTTCTACCGAAACACCTTTTTTAGCTAATTCATCAGCAGCTTCTTGCGCTACTTTTAATATTTTTCCGAAAGACACAATAGTTACATCGGTTCCTTCTTGTACAATTCGAGCCTGCCCTAATGGAATTAAGAATTCTCCTTCAGGTACTTCACCTTTATCGCCATACATCAATTCTGACTCCATAAAAATAACTGGATCGTTATCTCTAATCGATGATTTTAATAGGCCTTTGGCCTCATAGGGAGTGGCAGGCACAACTACCTTTAAACCAGGAGTGTTGGCAAACCAGTTTTCAAAATTTTGAGAGTGTTGAGCCGAAAGCATTCCTGCATTTCCTGTAGGTCCTCTAAAAACCATCGGGATAGGAAACTGACCACCACTCATAAATAGCATTTTAGCAGCTGAGTTTATTACTTGATCGATTGCAACCAAAGAGAAATTGAAAGTCATAAATTCAATGATAGGTCGTAACCCATTCATGGCCGCACCAACTCCTAAACCAGAAAACCCCAACTCAGTAATGGGGGTGTCGATTACACGTTTGGCTCCAAATTCATCTAGCATTCCTTGGCTTACTTTGTAAGCACCGTTATACTCTGCTACTTCTTCACCCATCAAGAAAACAGACTCATCTCGTCTCATTTCCTCTTGCATGGCTTCTCTTAATGCTTCTCTAAATTGAATTTCTCTCATAGCTGCGTGTTATATCAAGGTGCAAAAATATGATTTTGAATTAACAATTGTCAATTATCAATTAACAATTTTCATTGTGCAAATTGCATTTAATAATTACTGATTTTACTTCAGTTTATTACTTCAAAACTTCTTCTTAGCTCGTTGCCATTAAAATCTATTATGGTAAGTAAATGAAGGCCTTTATCTGCATTAATTCGCATCTGATGATTATCTTCAGTTAGACCTAAGTATACATTATCTACATGCCAATAGAGTATGGCTTTTTTATCTTGATGAGCAGCTTCAAAAATGGCAAATCCTCGGTTTCCATCTTGCTCAACAGGAATATAAACTTTTGTAAATTGTCTTGGATAAACCATTTCAATGGAATTAGATTGATTATTCCCTGCACAATTGGGTGCAAATGGAGGTTGTTTTTGATATCTAGGATGATATTTTTGGTAGTACCAAGCTTGCACAGGTGGTAGCACAAACCAAGGCGTGTTTTTAATGTTGGCCACTTTGAAACAGCCGCTTGTTACTTGGTAGGTCTGTGTTTGGTCTAAATGTAATACTTGATGATAGGTGCAAGTAGGTGTATCCTCCAAATAATCGGGAATAGATACCACGTTAATTTCATTACAGTAACTGCTCGCTCGCATTCCGCTTAAAGCACATATTTTGTGAGGAGTGCCAAAGGGCTGACTAAAATCAGCGTCACCGGGTACTAATTCTAATAACTGAAAAAGGAGAGGAGCTGCTGCTTGCACTCCTGTTAACCCCGGTCGGCCTTCGCCATCGGCATTGCCTAGCCAAACCCCAATTACGTGCGTGTTTGTGATGCCTATAGCCCAACCGTCTCTAAAGCCATAACTGGTGCCTGTTTTCCAAGCAATAGGCTTGGCAGAGGTAAATTGTTCCCACCCTGTTTCTTGGTCGGGCCGGTTTAGTTGCTGCATAGCTCTAAATGTAAAACCTAAAGATGGAGCTGCGAGATACCCAAATTCTTCTAATTTTTCTGCGGGAAGTGAGCTGTCAATTTCGCTTCTGTTTGCAAAATAATCGCTTGCAGTATATCCATTATGAAGAGGTCTTTGTTGAAATCTGCCATACGACCTTGCCATTCCTGCATATATGCTCGTAAGCTCATCAAGGGAAGTTTCGCCACCTCCTAAAATTAGGGAAAGGCCATAATGACTCGCAGATTTGGTGAGTGATGCCATTCCCATTCTTTTTAATTTCTGATGAAATTTCTCGTATCCATACTCAATAAGTAAGTGCACAAAAGGCACGTTTAAACTACTTGTTAATGCTTGATTGGCAGGAACAGCTCCTCTAAATTTTTTGTCAAAATTTTTGGGCGCAAACCCTCGGTAAAATAAAGGAATGTCGGGCAATAATTGGTTGGGCATAATTATGCCTTCATCTAAGGCAGCGGCATATAATATAGGTTTTAGCA
>CAZDQR010000027.1:0-18004 GCA_964507315.1 uncultured Roseivirgaceae bacterium | reverse complement strand
ATAACCAATGATTTGCTCTAACATAAAAGCTGTTTTAGATAGGTTACAAAAGTAGAGAAGGTGATTTTGGGAAGGCTGTAATTAATCTTAAGATATGCTTAAGATTTGGTGTATTCTTTATGCACAACTTTTCATTTAGAGTTACTAAAAGTCCTTTATTAAATTAAAACTACTTTCTATTCTGATAAGATTCCTAGTGGCTCTGAATAGAAAACTCACTTAACTCAGGTTAGGAAACAATAATTTTACTTTTGTTCCTTTATTAACTTCGCTTTCCACAGTAATGTCAACACCAAGCGCATCACAGGCCTTTTTTACGATGGAAAGGCCTAAGCCATTCCCTTTTATTTCCTTGTGGTCTAAAGGGTTGGCTCTATAAAATGGACTAAAAATCTGTTTTAGGTGACTCGAAGAAATTCCATTGCCTTCATCGCCAATTACACAAGATATATGCCCTTCCGCTTTTTTCAATGAGATATTAATGGTTGATTTTGCGTTCGAATATTTGATGGCGTTAGCTATTAAATTATCGAATATGAGATCTACATAATAAGGATTGCTTTTGAACTCGATTGGTTCATTGGTTATTACATTTAATTTTAACGCTCGTTCTTCGATTTGCTCTTTATATCGAATAAGCACACCATCAATTATTGCAATTGGCTCAATAATTTGGTGGGTGGCAATATTATTTGAATTGTCAACTCTAGCCAGCATAAGTAGCTGATCTACAGTGTCTGACATTCGATTTATTTCATTAATACTATAGCCTATTTTTTCTTTGTATTCGTCTTCTGTTCTTGGTTTTCGAAGCAGTACTTCTAGGGTGCCCGTTAGCACGGCCAAAGGAGTTCTTAGTTCGTGAGAGGCATCAGATGTAAATTGTTTTTCTCGCTCCAAAGCCTCTTGCATGCGTTGCAAAAGTTCATTAATAGAGGCAGTTAGGGTATATAGTTCATCTTTGTTATGGGGCAATTCAATCCGTTCATCCAAGTTATTCTTAGTAATGTGGTTGGCTGTATCGGTAATCTTTTTAATAGGGTTGATGCTTCTACCTGCTAAATATCGAGCCACACCAAAAAGAGCCATTAGAACAATAGGGTAAAGAATAAGTAACACTTTTTTCAAATTTTGCATAACCATTTCAGCCTCTTCGGTTGACATAGCAGCTAGCATATATCCTATTGTTACGCTATTTTCAATAATAGGAATTTGAATTTGCCTTAACGGCCGGCCTTTTATGTCTGTGTTAAACTGAACATTCGCTACCTTGGAATTCTCATAAAATAGCTCTGCATCATTCAAATTAGGTGATTTATCCATTAACTGCCCCTTAATATCTACTATTTGAATGAATACAGGGTGGAACTGAACTTCAGTATGCTCACGCTCACGCCATTCAAGGATGTTTATAAAGTGGATACTATCGTTTTGGATGGTTATTTGATGCGTGTGCTTATTGGCTTCAAAGACTAAATCTTTGTCAAGGTTATAGATTACCGTTGTTTTTACAATTACTAGGATTACTACAAAGACTGCCGCAATCATAATGGCAGTGGCCACCATATAATTAAGTGCTATTCTATTTTTAAAAGACAGGTTCATAACTCTTTAGCGATATAGCCAATCCCTCTAATTGTTTGAATATAATCTTCTCCTTTTTGCAAATTGAGTTTTTTTCGTAACGAGTTTATATAGACATCAATAACGCCTGTATTATACTCAAAATGAATATCCCAAACTTCTTTGATTATGTCTGTTCTTTCGCAGATGGTCTCTTTATTTTGAATAAGATAGGTTAAGAGGTCGAATTCTTTTTGGGTAAGATGTACTTCAGTTTTATCCTTAAAAACCTGACGACTCCCTTGAATAACCTCGATACAGCCTATTTTTAAAGATTTCGAAGAATTTGTTTTAGGTCTCAGTTGCACTTTAATTCTCTCTAAAAGTTCTTCGAAGTGAAATGGCTTTTTAACATAATCATTGGCACCTTGTTGAAGTGCAAGGATGGTTTCGTTGAGGGTGTCTTTAGCAGTTAAAAAGATGATGGGAGTTGATTTATTCTCTTTTCTATATTGAATAGTAAGTTCCAACCCGCTTAAGCCAGGAAGCATCCAATCTAATAATAACAAATCATAATCATTGGTTGAGGCAAGTTCAAGACCCTCTTTGCCATTATCAGCAATATCAACGGTGTACGATTCTTCTTCCAATCCTTGCTGTAAAAAATTGGCAATACCAGGTTCATCTTCCACTACTAGTAATCGCATGCTGCAATATTCATTAATAATGGTCAGAAAATAACGTTTAAAACCTTAAGATTAGCTTAAAATAGAATACGGTGAATTATTTGAGATGATTTAATTATTCTCAGCTAATCACAAGGTCCTTCTAAGACTATTTAATCTCTTATTTCAGCAGTTCCATCTGCATATTTTGCAAATCTGCCTTTTTCTTTTTCATTCACACGTTCGTGACTATCCCATGGCCAACCACCAAATTGAGTGCGTTGATAGTCATCCATCGTTTGGGCTATTTCTGCTTGAGTGTTCATTACGAATGGCCCATATTTAGCAACAGGCTCATTAATTGGTTTTCCTTGCAGTAACAGAAGGTTAGACTCTTTGCTTCCATTCTTGATAATTACATCTTGATCAGATACCAAGTCGATGGCATTAGCCTGATTAATAGGTTCATCATTCAAGGTTAAGCTGCCTCCTTCGTAATAGTATAAAGATCGGTTAACTTCGGTTTTGCTGGCAGGCATAGTCCATTCTGCATTCGGAGCCAAATTAATCGTCCAAATAGCTACTTCATTGGCTTTGTCCGCAGCCCAAGAGTTGGGAGCAGGGGCAATGGCCTCAGCGTTTTTGTAATTACCAGCAATTATTGATAATTTAATAGTATTTCCTTTAGTGTCTTGTTCAATTAGTTGTGGAATGTCTTCGCTCCAAAGCATTTTATAATGAGCTTCAACAAACTTGCTTGATTTAGGTAGATTCAACCATATTTGAAATAATTCAAAAGGATTGGGTTTGTCTTTGTTCAACAGAGGGAACATTTCGGAGTGTTGCACTCCTTTGCCAGCTGTCATCCATTGTACATCTCCATTGCCAAAACGGCAAGTAGCACCCAATGAATCAGAGTGGTCTACTAATCCTGTTCGTGCATACGTTACTGTTTCGAAACCTCTATGTGGGTGAGCAGGAAAGCCCGGCACTTTGCTGCCATGGTACATTCTCCAACCATCTTTTAATGTAAAATCTTGACCAATGGCTCTACCTTCTAAGGAGGCATTTGGTCCAAGATATTCGTTTCCTTCTGGGTAATTGTCTTTATGGTGTGCACAAAATAGAAAGGGATCTTTGGTTTCCCATTGAAAGCCTAATGGCCGAATATTAATAATTGAAGTAGTCATAAGCTAAAGATAGGTGGTTAGATGTTTAAACAATAGCTTGGATTACACCTAGTGTTAAAAACCGTGCTTTATTACGCATAAATACCGAGACGGCTCAATGTCCCTACTCGGTTTATTTGTGATATAATTATTAGTTGGCGCTACACGAGGTTAAACTTTTTTACTTATGAAAACGATTTTTGCAATTATCATTACACTACTAATTCTCTCTAGCTGCTCAAGTATGAATGCAGGGCAAAAAAAGATGAATGCCTATAATATGCATATGAATGATCATCCTGACCGAAATATGGGACAGATGAAAAAGATGCGAAGAAAAAGGTAATTGCACGCCTACTGTATAAAACGACAGTTTTAAAGATGCATAATCTTCCCTAGGCACGAAATATTGGCCGCTCATAGAATATTGTAAACTATTATTACAAACGTCCGTATATTAGTAATAACAACTCAAAAACGGTCAGCTCGAATAAGTCGAGTCTATTAACAACATCTATGATACAACTCGAAGGCATCCAAAAGTCTTATGGCTTAGGCAAGCAAAAACTGCAGGTATTAAAAGGATTGGACATCACCATTGAAGAAGGTGAGTTTGTTTCTATAATGGGCTCCTCTGGCTCTGGAAAATCTACTTTACTAAACATTTTAGGGATACTTGATAAATACGATGCTGGTCAATATCATTTGGCAGGCACGCTCATTAAAAATTTATCAGAAAAAAAAGCTGCTTTTTACCGCAATAAGTTTCTTGGCTTTGTTTTTCAATCATTCAACTTACTATCTTTTAAAAATGCGACTGAAAATGTGGCTTTGCCTTTGTATTATCAAAAAGTAAGTCGAAAAAAGCGTAATGAAATAGCCTTGGACTACTTAGATATGGTGGGCCTAAAAGATTGGGCAAACCATATGCCCAGCGAAATGTCGGGTGGACAAAAGCAGCGAGTAGCAATTGCTAGAGCATTAATTTCTGACCCTAAAGTAATTTTAGCGGATGAGCCAACGGGTGCATTAGATACCAAAACATCTTATGATGTAATGGATATTTTTAAGCGTGTAAACGATGCGGGAAAAACCATAGTGGTAGTTACCCACGAGCACGATATTGCCGAAATGACCAAACGAAACATCGTATTAAAAGATGGTTTCGTGGTGGATGAAGTTAAGAAAGAGGGTTCAAAGTTCGAAATTGGAAGTATTTAAAGTAAAATGAGAACATTAAATACTTCAATTAAAACCAGAAACGTACTTCTGAATGGAGCTCCAAACTCCAAACTTCAGAATTCGAACTTAACCATAAAGCAAGTCAATTATGTTTGACTTAGATAAATGGCAAGAGATATTCTTTACGATGAAGCAAAACAAACTTCGATCGTTTATAACGGCCTTTAATGTAGCTTGGGGGATTTTTATACTCATTATTTTAATGGGTTTTGGCAGTGGATTTCAGCACGGGGTAGAGTTTCAATTTAATGATGATGCTACCAATTCTTTATGGCTAAGGGCTGGCGAAACCAGCAAGCCTTACAAAGGAATTAAACCAGGTAGGCGTATTCAATTTACGAACCAGGATTATGAAGCTATTAAACAAATTGAGGGTATAGAGTACATCACTGGGCGCTATTACGTGCCGGGAGAGTTTACCGTTAGGTATAAAGATAATTTGTCGTTTTTTAACGTGCGATCCTGTCATCCAGATCATCAATTTATAGAAAAAACACTTATAACAAGTGGTCGCTACCTCAACGATAAAGATATTAGAGAGAGGCGAAAAGTAACTGTAATAGGTGAAAAAGTGGTTGAGGTGTTATTTGGACGAATTAATCCAATTGGCAAATACATTGATGTAAATGGGATTCAATACAAAGTTGTTGGAACTTTTAAAGACGAAGGAAATGAGTTTGAGCAAAAGGTAATTTATATTCCAATTAGCACCGCACAAATTGCTTATGGTGGTGGTAATAAAATTCATAATTTAATTGTTACCGTTGGTAATGCGAGTGAAGCCGAATCGAAGATGATTGAGGCTGATATTATGAGTTACCTAAGTGGGAAGCATAATTTTGATCCAACGGATAAAAAAGCAACGCGGATTTTTAATGGTGTGGTTAATTTTATGCGCTTTATGAACCTGTTTACGGGTATCCGATTTTTCTTATTTATTGTAGGTGTGTTTACACTTATTGCAGGCGTAGTTGGGGTAAGTAATATTATGCTTATCGTGGTTAAAGAGCGAACAAAAGAAGTAGGAGTAAGGAAGGCTTTAGGAGCAACCCCTAATTCAATAATTGGCTTGTTCTTACAAGAAAGTATGTTTATAACCTTGACGGCAGGTTATATCGGCCTAGTTGCTGGGTTTATATTTATTGATTCTGGTACACTTTCAGCTATGATGGAGAGTTTTAGCTTTCCGATGGATTTCTTTAAAAAACCTGAAGTGAGTTTAAAGGGCGCTGTAACTGCAACCCTGGTGTTGGCAGTTTTTGGTAGTTTAGCGGGCTATTTTCCTGCCCGTAAAGCAGCGAACGTAGAACCTATAGAAGCATTAAAAGACGAATAAAATATGTTTGACTTAGATAAGTGGCAAGAAATATTTATTACCATAGGTAAAAACAAGCTTAGAACGTTTTTAACTGTTTTTGGAATTGGCTGGGGGATATTTATGATTATTATATTGCTAGGCGCGGGCAAGGGATTACAAAACGGAGTAGAGCGTGATTTTTCTGCTTGGGCAACCAATAGCGGGTTCTTTTGGTCGGAGCGGACCACCATTTCTTATGCAGGCTTTAAGCCTGGTAGAAATGTTAAATTTACCAATGAGGATACCGAAATACTACGTAAAAAAATTAATGGCCTATCTTATTTAGCCCCAAGAAATCGTTTGTCAGGTGGAGGTAATAATGTAATCTATAAGAACAAGACAGGCAACTTCTCAATTTATGGCGACTTTCCAGGCTATAGCAAAATTCAATTGGTAGATGTAGCAGCTGGTCGTTTTATTAACGATAAAGACATTACGGATGAACGTAAAGTGGCTGTAATTGGTCGGAATATTAAAGATGTTCTTTTTGAAGATGAAAACCCCATAGGTAGTTACATTAAGGTAAACGGAGTTAACTTTTTAGTGGTAGGCTTATTCGATTCGAGGCGTACAGGAGAACAAGCCGATAGAGATACACAAACAATTTATTTGCCTTTTACGACTTTTCAGAAAGCATTTAATTACGGTAATAGAGTTGGTTGGTATGCTTATTCGGTTAAGCCTGGCTACAAAGTGTCTGAAGTAGAAGAAGCAATTATTGCTAACCTTATTAAACGTCATAGTATTCATCCGCTAGATATAGATGCCATTGGCAGTAATAATTTAGAAGAGGAATTTGCAGAAATATCCGGATTGTTTACGGGCATTAATGTATTTACTTGGTTTGTAGGTATTAGTACTTTATTGGCTGGAGTAATTGGGGTAAGTAACATAATGCTCATCATTGTAAAAGAACGAACCAAAGAAATTGGCATTAGGAAAGCATTGGGTGCAACCCCAGGCTCAATTATCTCATTAATAATACAAGAATCTGTTTTTTTAACAGCGATAGGTGGCTATGTGGCACTTGTAATTGGCATTGCCATTATTGAAGCCTTGGCAAACGTAGTTCCTGACGATGGTTTTATGGGGCCTCCTGAAGTAGATATAAAAGTAGCAGTAGGAGCCTTAGGCCTTTTGATTATTGGCGGTGCTCTGGCTGGTATTATGCCTGCTAAAAAAGCAGCCTCGGTTAGTCCTATCGAGGCTATAAGAGTAGAATAACAACTCAATGTATAATGATTAATTAATAATTATCAATAAAGACAACAAACTCAAAAAGCCTTCGGGCGTAAATCAACTCTAAAAAATGAAAAAATTCTTTATCATCTTAGCTATTATCATAGGCGTAGGCAGTTTTGCAGGCACCGGCTATTACCTCTATCAAAAATCGGAAGAACCGCCTGTTATTTACGAAACCAATGCACCCTTTAAAACGGATATTGAACTAAAAACAGTTGCCACAGGCTCCATTGTACCACGAAAGGAGATTGAAGTAAAATCCCAGGTTTCTGGTGTAATTGAAACGCTGTATCAGGAGGCGGGGAACCATGTTAAACAAGGTGATAAAATTGCAAAAGTTAAAATCATACCCAACGTAGTGGCGCTAAATAATGCGGATGTACGCATAAAAATGGCTACTATCAATTATAAGAATGCTGATCGTGAGCTAAAAAGGCAACGCGAGTTGTACGAGCAAAAGGTTATTTCTGAATCTGATTATAACAGATTTTTATTAGAATATAATTTAGCACGCCAAGAAGTAGAAGCAGCAGAAAATAATATGCTACTTATTAAAGAGGGCGCTTCAAAAAAAGAAGGGATGTCCTCTAACATTGTGAGGGCTACAAGCTCTGGAATGTTGCTAAACATACCAGTTAAAGAGGGCGCATTTGTAATAGAATCAAACACCTTTAATGATGGCACTACCATTGCCTCCATTGCTAATATGACCGAGATGATCTTCGAGGGTAAAGTAGATGAGGCTGAAGTAGGTAAACTAAAAGAAGGGATGAGTTTATCGCTTACCGTAGGCGCCTTAGATACGGTTTCATTTTCAGCAATACTCGAGTATATTTCTCCAAAAGGAGTTGAGGAGCAAGGTGCTATTCAGTTTGAGATTAAGGCTGCTGTAAGCTTACGCTCAGATAATTTCTTGCGTGCTGGCTACTCGGCCAATGCAGATATTGTACTTGGTAAAAAGCTACAAGTGCTAGCCATCAAAGAAAGCGATATGCAATTTGATGAAGATGAAAAGCCCTTTGTAGAAATTTTGATTGGGGAGCAACAATTTGAAAAGAGGTTGCTTGATACAGGTATTTCAGATGGAATTAACATAGAGATACTAGGCGGCTTAACTGCAGAAGATTCCTATAAAAGATTGTCTGATTAGATTAGAATACATATTCTGCTACTTTTTTATGTGTAAGTTAAGGTAGGTTTAAATCCGGTATTAATACGCTTAGCAATATCTAAAATTATTGAGAGGATGCAGATGAATCCCATAATAGTTGGGAGATGAAATAATTAGTACTAACATTAGTATTGGTTATTACATAAAATTGAAAAATGTTAAGTTTAAAGGAAGCAATTAGCGAAAAGCATAGTAAGGCTGAAAAAATGCCGTTTAACAAAAAAATGTTTGCTGGTTTATTGACCAAGCAAGATTACCTTATTTACCTCAACCAAGAATTGCAAATTTTTAAAGCCATTGAGCGTATAGGAGTGCCTCATCCTAGTTTAAATAGAGTAGAAAAGATTGCTGAAGATATAAACGAGTTAAACGCACAAGGCAACCATAGTGATCTTATTTTAAAAAGCACCAAAGCATATGTCGATTACCTTTCTAAACTGACTTATGAACAAGTTTTGCCTCATGTTTACCTAAATTATATGGGTATTATGTTTGGAGGGCAAATGATAAAAAAAGCGGTTCCGTCTACGGGAAAAATGTATGCATTTGATCATTTAAAAGAAGCGATACAATCAATTAGAGAAGTTCAAAAAGACGAATGGGCCGAAGAAGCAAATAGAGGATTCGATTTTAACATTGATATTTTAACAGAGTTAGGGTTTGAAACGAACATGGAATATAATCAATTAGATAAATAAGATAGAATGTTTAGTTTAATATATGATATTTCTGATATTTCATTTTCTGATTTCACAGCAATGGTTTTTTGTTTCTTCTTCTTACTAATAATTAATCAAATTGTAAAAATGAGGAAAAAAAATGGAGCTAATACCCTTACTCTTAAGGGGATGAATATAGCAGTTTTTGTTATTTGTTTTTCAATTACGATATTTTCATGGCTTAGATTTAATAATTTGAAAGAAATATCGAAAAATGGTTCATGTAATGTGATAGAAGGCGTAGTTAAAGAGCTTACAAAAACTTCTAAACTATCAGAATCTTTTGTGGTTAACAATAATTTATTTGAGTATCACGATATTTCATCTTATAACGGCTATAGTAACCTAAGTTGGAATGGTGGTGCTATACAAAATGGGGTTTATATAAAATTTTGTCATTATAAGGGCAAAATTCTAAAATTAGAAATTAAATCACAATCTGGCATTAGCGGCTCACTGAGGCCAATTAAGACTTTTGCCTTCAGCTATTGAGGAAGATGTTTACCTATCTCTTTGTCCATTTTTCAGAGTCTTGCGGAGTATGAAAAACAGCTCGAACAGTTACTTTATGCCAGTACTCTGTCAAAGTTTAAAACTTTGACAGAGTACAACTAATACCTTTTCTTAACTCCTTTAATCGCCTGTTCTTTCCAAGGATCATCGGGCCAAACGTGTTTAGGATAACGTCTTTTAAGCTCCTTTTTAACCTCGAAATAGGTATTCGCCCAAAAGCTTTTTAAATCATCAGTTATTTGCACTGGTTTAAAGCCAGGAGAAAGTAAATGAAGCAGGACTGAAACGACTCCATTATTAACTTTTGGGGTTTCTGCTAATCCAAACACTTCCTGAATTCGTACCGCCAACACAGGAGCCAAGCCATCTGGTCGGTAATTGATTTGAATATGCGAACCACTAGGTACTTGCAGTTTGGCCGGAGCCAACTGATCTAATTCTTTTTGCTTATTAAAGCTGAGATGATGTTGTAATACGGTAACTAAGTCAATCTTCTTTAATTGAGCTGGCTTTTTAATATCTGTTAAATAGGGACTCAGCCATTCATTATTCGTCATTAATAGGGTAGAAGTGCTTACATCGGGCCAGCCTTCATTAGGCTTCCATTTTTTAAGGCTCAGCACTCTATTTTGCCATTGAATCACTTGCTCATTAAAATCTAATAACTGTTCCCCTTCTTTTTTAAGAGCTTCGCTAATGGCTTGCACACGATGTGCTTCATCTGGTTCTGGCAATGGAGTTGATTGCAATACAATATTGCCAATCCGAAGATCTTGGGTGGCAATAAGTCCACCATCTTCGGTATCCCACTTAATTACTTCTTGCGATTTTACCAATGGGGCCAAATCCTTTGGGTTCAAGGGCGAAGCCATAAATATTTTACCCAATCCATCACGGGCATCCATATGAGCAATGGCAAGCCAAGATTCGTGAGCGAGGTCATCTTTATGACCTGCTGCTGCAATTTTTCCATTAGAAAGCTGGAACTGAGCATTATTACCAGGCCGTGCGTGGGCAATCCGTTCTGGGTAAGCAAAAGTGAGTAGTACACCTGTTTCAAATGGGTCAACGGGGCCGTTATCTTCCTCTAAATCAAATAGTTTTAGATAAGATTGGGCTACTTTATTAATCCGCGCCATTCTACCACCTGATCTATTTTGATCACGATAACGCCTAAGCGCTTCTATACGGGTGTTAATATCAATGCCTGCTTCTTTGCCCAATGGATCACGTTCTTCTAGGAATGCAGCGGTATCAGCTGCTAGCTCAACATTATCTTCGTCATCTGCCATTAACAGCATGTGTGCAATACGTGGATGGCAAGGAAGGTTCAACATCTTTACTCCGTGAGGAGTGATTTTGCCGTGCTCCAGTGCATCTAGTTCATGCAGTGTATCACTTGCTTGCATCACTGCTCCTTTAGGAGGAGAAGTAAGCCAAGTAAGCTGATTAATATCCATAACACCCCACTTTGCCATATCTAGCATAAGCGAAGCTAAATCTGATTCAATAATTTGAGGAACAAGGTGTTCTGTCATTCGGCTGTGCGTAGTCTTTGACCACATGCGATAGCAAAATCCAGGGCTAAGCCTTCCTGCTCGCCCTGCTCTTTGATCAGCAGAATCTTTGCTTATTTGAATGGTTTGTAGTCTAGATAAACCTGATTTAGGATCAAATTTAGAAGTACGTCCAAATCCAGAATCCACCACCATCGTAATACCTTCAATGGTTAAACTGGTTTCAGCTATGGAGGTAGCTAATACGATTTTACGTTTGCCTTCTTTATGAGGAAAAATGGCTGCTTGCTGCCTGTTCATAGGTAAAGAACCGTATAGTGGCATTATGGCAAAGCCATTTAGTTTCTTTTGAAGGAGGTCTTGTGTTCGAAGGATTTCTCCTTGTCCAGGTAGAAATACTAAAACATCTCCTTTATTCTCTTTTACAGCTTTCATCACCACCCGAGCACATTGTTCTGGTAATGTCATTATATCAGTATCGCCTTCGTATTTGATATCAACAGGGTATAAGCGCCCTTGGCTAGTAACGGCCTTGCTTGCAAGTAACCTTGTTAGCTGAGGCATATCTAGCGTGGCCGACATAATGAGCAATTTTAAGTCAGGTCGTAATACTTGCTGCGATTCACGACAAAGTGCCAAGGCAACATCAGCATGGATGCTTCGTTCGTGAAACTCATCAAAAATAACCATCGCAACACCTTTAAGCTCATTATCGCTTTGCAACATGCGGGTAAGAATACCTTCGGTAAGTACTTCAATACGAGTATTTACCGAAGTGCGGTTCTCAAACCGGATACGATAACCAATGGTTTCTCCCACTTGTTCGCCTAAAAAATAGGCCATTCGTTGTGCAATCGCTTTGGCGGCAAGCCTTCTAGGCTCTAGCATAAGTATCTTTTTCCCTTCGAACCACGGTTCATTTAAAAAGGCTAAAGGCAGTAAAGTGCTTTTACCTGCTCCTGCAGGTGCATTAATGATTAAGGTAGTTTCTTTCTTGAGGTGGTCGAGTACTTCAGGTATTATTTCCTTAACAGGTAGGTCTATGGAATGTGGGTCGAATGACAATGCGTTGTTATCTAAAAGAGTGCTAAAATGGAAGGTGCAAAACTAGTCAAATAGAACTACTCATAATGAGTCCACATACGAATCACTTTTACAACCTTTTCTTCTTCTAGTACTTGGTAAACAAGGCGGTGCTGAATATTTATCCTGCGTGAGTAGGCTCCGTGTAAGTCACCGACTAATTTTTCGTATGGAGGATAGGTTTCGAAAGGGTTATTCTCTAAAAGGGCTAATAAGGCTAAAACTTTAGGTTTAAGATTTGTGCCACTAATTTTTTTAGCATCCTTTTGAGCATGTTTGGTATAAACTATGCGATAGTTGTTTACCATTCAAGTGAATCTGATGTTTCAGATAGTGGAGTGCTTATTCCTTTGATGATCGAATCTTTCATAGTAGGAATTGAAGTTAGAAATAACGTTTCCTGAATAGAACGCCAATCTTCTTCGCTTACCAATACCGCATTATTACGCTTTCCTGTAATTTGAATAGGTTCATGGGTTTCACTTGCCTGATCAATGAGTTGGTAAATCTGTTTTCTGGCTTCTGTTATGGTGAGCGTTTTCATAACACAAACGTACGTGATAGCGAACGTAATAGCAAATCAAACATTTATTCTACTACTAAGGGCAGGGTTACAACAATAAAGAAGCAGAAGTCGCTTAACTCTTCTCCTTAGCTCTAACAAACGTAAATTTGGTTTGTACCAAATCAGGTTTCCCGCCTACTTCAAACACAGGATAAGCTAAAAAGTTGATCGGTCCTGATTTAGGCAATGGATTTGGAGCAATATCTCTACCTCGGCTAAACTCAATACGATTGGCAGGGTGATGCCCAAAGTAGTAAGTTGCCAATGCCGTGTACTTATTGGCTTCGCTAATATCTACAGGCCACCATTTATCTTCCGCATAAAATTCTGCCCAGCAATGGTATCCATCTACACCTCCATCATTTCGTTCCGAAGGAATTCCTGCACCTACAGCAAATCGGGCAGGTATTCCGGCTGATCTTGCTAGCGAAATAAATAAGGAGTGAAACTCTGTGCAATTGCCAGACTTTGAATCGCATGCGAAATTCGCATCTCCTGTACCATATTTACCTTGTTTGGCATAGCGAACGTTATCAATTACATAATCATACAGAGCTCTGGCCTCTGTTAATGGAGTATTGGCTTGCTTTTTTGCAATTATCTCATCGGCTAAAATCCCAAAACGATCTCCCACTGGTATGAGTTCGCTGGATTCTAGGTATGTCATCAAATCTGCATTTTTTTCTTCGTATGGAGCTTTTTCGTGTCGTACAACTTTATACTTTAAGGTTATTTTTTGATTGCTGTCTTCTGGTAACAACTCAAGATGCAAAATGGAATTACCAAACTTTTCACCCTTTATAATAGACTTTTTTCCAGGTGTTTCCATAGAAATAAGTTCTATGGTTTGAAACTGATCGCTTTCTGCAACGGGCATCCATAACTCGGCAGGCTCTGAAAATTCGGGCAGTTGTACTTGATAGGTAAAAGTAAAGTTGTCTGTACCTTCAATTACGCCTAAAAGCCTGTTAGATGATTGTTTTACGGGAATTTTATGCCAGGTTTTATCTTTTTTATTCTGTTTCCAGCTATAATAAGGCTTGCCATTAAGCTTATGCACATCGGTGCGTGTTACTTGCATATTATCTTTGTCGCCATCTAAGAAAAAATCTACATCATAGACATCCCCAGAAGTAGTGGCCAAATCAACGCAAGCGAAAAATTTATTGGGTCCTAGTACAGAAAGATATTCTGTATGAACACGTACAAGTTTTAGACTAAGATTGAAGCTGTCTTTCTCAATGTTGAAATAGCCATTATCTTCTTCGATACTGGCTTCAATATTGGCTCTAATGCCACGCTCTACATCTGCAATAGATGGTTTCTTGGCTTTAAGGCTCGTATCGCCTAACTGTTCTTTTTCTTCGTTTTTAGTCTCTTGGCAAGAAACACCTAAGAAGATCAACAGGATAAAAGAGGTAAGTAATAGATTAGCGGATTTGTACATATTGGTTGTTAAATTATTAAACGGATGCTAATATAATAAATCCATTTTATTAGTTATTTAATTCATGGGTAAGTAGTAGGCCTTACTTCATTGATTCAATAAATTGCTTTGCAGTCATTACTGGTAATTTTGATGCTTTAAAATCTTTCAGGTTCCTCGTAATTATAAGGTCCTGATTATTTTCTATTGCAGTAAAATATTGAAGGCCATCTTCAAAGTCTAAAAACGAATTGTCATTTAATGCCAGCCCAATAATCTTATCATCAAGCGGTAAAATGTTTATAATTAGTCGAAGTTTCCTTAGTATTTCTTTTACACTCTTTGCGTTTGTATGTCGCAACAGTGTATAACTGGTATTTGCAATGGTTAGTGACGAAACTGTAAGTTTAATGGCGTTTCTATCTGCCAACGAAAAAAGAGTTGCTGACTCAGCATAAAATGGTTCTCTACGCGATAATAAGTCTATAATAATGTTGGTATCAATAAAGAGATTCTTCATTTATACTTTTTAGATAAATAATCTCCATATTCTTTTTTATAGTCGAAGTTTGAGGGTAAGCTAATTACACCGCTTAGGCTTTCCACAAGAGGGGTGATTAAAATTTTCTCATCATCGTCTTTTGTCCTCGTCAGGTTATCAAGGTATGATTCAATAATTTTTGATAAACTAATTTTTTGGCCTTTAGCATAGACTTTTGCTCTTTCAATTACACTGTCGTTTAACCTTAATGTTAGTTTTGTTTCCATACTTATAATGTTACGTGCAAATATACAAATATTATACGTCAAGATTAAAATTGATTAATTTTTTAACTTGGCACTAACGTGGCTGTGTGTTTACTTCAAACTTTCCAACTCCACTTGCATATCGCGCAACATACGCTGAATACCATCTATTCTAAGTTCGCTCTCTTCGTAATCGTTCATATGAATACTGCACGTAAACTCCCATAGCTCTAAAACATCCTGCTTAGCTACCTCAAAAGGAGAGTAACTTTTATTGTCGGATGTTAGGAGTAGTGCGGCCTCTTTTTTATAAATACGCTTATACACAATGCCCTCGTGCAAGGTGAGGAGCACATAGGTTTTTCCATCCACTAAGTCGTTGAAGTCTTCTACAAAGCGCGCCACCACATAGGAGCCATCTTTTAAGGGTAACATGGAATCTCCTTTAATAGGAAAAGCCCTATGCTTGCCTGTGGGCAAAAAGGGGAGTTGTATCTTTTCTAACTGCTCTATAAACTCAGGATCGGCATAGCCGTTGAGGTAGCCAGCGGAAGCCTTTGCATTAATTACTTCTATTAGATCCTCTTCGCCTTGGTTAACAATAATGGGGAACAAGACTCGCTGATTGCCAATTTCTATAAACGACTGGTTCTCTGAGCGCGATAAATCGTGGCGCAACAAAGCATCTACAGGTAATTTAAAATAGTCTGAGAGTTGAATAAGTACGTCAATACCTGGATCGGAACGGCCTTCTTCGTAAGAGCCCACCCGTGAACGAGTGATGTCTAAGGCTTCGGCTAATTTCTCTTGGGTTAAACCACGCTGCCTGCGTAGAAAATAGATGTTTTTTGCAATTTTCTTCATTTGCTACAAATATAATCAAAGATTGATTGAATATGTAGTTAATATTGTAATTGTTAATAAAGATGCAAAGGAAGGCCATGGCAGGTGGGTGCGGCATGGTTTTAAGAGCGTCATTGCCCAGCGTAAAACTGGGTAATCTTTGAGGCTACCGCCTCACCTCGGTTGGTAACCAAGAGAGATTATCTGGTCTTACGCCAGATAATGACGGCATAATTAGCGCATAATTATTTGAAATTTCTAAAACAAAATCAATCATGTACATCAACACACATAGTTATTTTAGCCTACGCTACGGAACCATTACCCAAGAAGACTTGCTAAAAATGGCGCAAGAGAATGGACTTAATCAATTGGCTCTAACCGATATTAATAATACCTCTGCTTGCATCGATTTTGTGCGATTAGCCGCTAAATATGGTATTGAGCCCATATTAGGAGTTGATTTTAGGAATAAAGCCAAACAGCAGTTTGTGATGATAGCACGTTCTAATAATGGATTTACACATATTAACAATTATTTATCTCAACTGCTCCATCAAAAGGAATTTGAAGTGCCTGATGAAGCTCCTCAATTATTCGATACACTTGTTATTTACCCCTATGCCACTAATTATTACCGACTTGAACTAAAAGAAAACGAGTACTTAGGGGTAACCATCGAGGACTTCAATCACTTACGATTTTCAAGGTGGTACCATCAACAAGATAAACTTGTGGTTTTGCATACGGTCTCTTTTCAGAATAAACGTGGGTTTAATACACATAGGCTCTTGCGTGCCATTGATAATAACACCTTGCTCAGCAAGCTATCGGTTAAGGAGCAGGGGCAAGAGTGGCATCAAATGCTGCCTTTAGAGGGTTTATTAGCTCGCTATAACGATTTTCCTGAATTGATAAACACCACACAAAAACTACTGGATGCTTGCAGCATCTCGTTTGCATTTGGCGAGCATAAAAACCAAAAGACTTACAGTGGTAATAAATCGCGCGATTTTAACCTGCTAAAAAAGTTATGTAAAGATGGATTAGCTTATCGCTATCCTAATGCAGAGCAGAAAGTATTCGATCGTATTAAGAAAGAATTGAAGGTGATTAAAAAAATGGATTTTGTCTCCTATTTCTTAATTAATTGGAAGATCTTAAAGTATGCTCGCAGCAAAAACTATTTTTATGTGGGCAGAGGGAGTGGAGCCAATAGCATTGTGGCTTATCTACTGAGGATCACAGATGTTGACCCCATAGAGCTGGACTTATACTTCGAACGGTTTATTAATGAGTTTCGGCAAAATGCGCCTGATTTTGACATTGATTTTTCATGGAAAGATCGTGATGATATCACAGGGTTTATCTTTAAACGATTTAAGCATACCGCTTTGGTGGGGGTGTATAATACCTTTCAGTATAAAGCCTCTATTCGTGAGTTAGGTAAGGTAATGGGCTTGCCCAAGCACGAGATAGATATGCTTACCACAGGTCGATTTGCTTACAGTCAATTAGACCATTTGTCGCAATTAGTGGTGGTGTATGCCAAGCAAATTCAAGGATTTCCTAATTATTTGGGCATCCATGCTGGAGGCATCCTTATTTCGGAAAAGCCGATTCAGCACTATTGTGCCACATTTATGCCACCTAAAGGTTTTGCCACCACACAAATAGATATGGTGGTAGCCGAAGATATTGGCCTTGCAAAATTCGATATTTTAAGCCAGCGTGGGCTTGGTAAGATTAAAGACACGGTGCTAATCGTAAAAGAGAATACGGGAGAAGAGGTTGATATTCATGACTTTAAGCGCTTTAAAGAAGACGAGCGAGTAAAGCATCTATTACGGAATGCTAAAGCCATTGGTTGTTTTTATGTGGAGTCGCCTGCGATGCGTATGCTGTTAAAAAAGCTTCAGGTGGATGATTATCTTGGCTTAGTGGCTGCAAGCTCTGTTATACGGCCCGGAGTGGCTAAATCAGGAATGATGCGTGAATACATCCTGCGGTTTAGATATCCCGAAAGGCGCAAAGATGCCCATAAAACTATGTTAGAGATTATGCCTGAAACCTTTGGGGTAATGGTGTATCAAGAAGACGTGATTAAGGTAGCTCATTATTTTGGAGGGCTCACGCTGGCAGAATCTGATATGTTGCGCAGAGGCATGTCTGGCAAGTTTCG
>CAZDQR010000026.1:0-18024 GCA_964507315.1 uncultured Roseivirgaceae bacterium | reverse complement strand
CTTGCTCGCATCGATTTATTCTTAAAAGAGAATGGAGAAATTATAGTAAACGAAATCAATACCATTCCTGGCTTTACTAACATTAGCATGTATCCCAAATTAATAGGCTTACTTGGCATTGAATACACCGAATTAATTACAAAGTTGATAGGAATGGCGCTTGAAAGGAACTCAAACGATCAGGCAATATCCACTAATTTTGAAAGCAAGCTTTAATAAACTATACTTATATAAATTTAAGGGCTGCGGCCATTACTTAATTAATTGACTCTGATACATGAATTTTTTTAAAATCACATCTTGGTGGAACGTATTAAAGCACACAAGTATCGCACTAGTTATTGGAGCTTTACTGGTTGTATTTTTTTTCTATGTATTTCTTCCCTCTACCACAAATCATGGCGAATCCATAACGGTACCTAATCTAGAGGGCATGCCTTTAAGTGAATTAGACAAATTTGTTGTAGAACGAGATTTACGGTTCGAAGTATCCGACTCATCCTATTCATCAGAATACCCACCTTACACAGTGCTACACCAATTCCCGAAAGAAGGATCTAAGGTTAAAGCCAATCGGAAGCTATTTATTACATTAAATAGCAAAGAGCCACCCAATACCCAAATGCCTAATTTAGTTGATAAAACCATGCAAAATGCAGAGCTCATTTTAAAAAGCTACGAACTAAAAAAAGGACGAATTAGTACCAAGCCTGATGCCTTTAGAAATGTACTAGAGCAAAGTTTTAATGGGGAAATTATTGAGCAAGGAAGCCTAGTTGCCAAAGGATCAAAAATTGATTTAGTAATTGGGGATGGCTATGGAATTACCCAATTTGAGATGCCATCCTTACTTGGATTACCTCTTGAAGAAGCAGAAATAATTATTAAAGGCAATAGCCTTAATGTTGGCATCGTTTTTAATCAAGAGGAAGATACTCCGGCTAACTTTGTAATTATTAAACAAACCCCAGCGGAAGGAAAAAGAGTTAGGATATCAAGCGAGGTTAATGTTTGGTTGGGAGATCGGAGCGAATTGCCAGATACCACAACCGTTGAACTATAATATGAGGCATTTCTATATTTTATTATTTTGGTTGATAACACAAGGAGCGTACTCCCAAATTACAGTTCTGCCTCTCACTCAAGAAACAAGCTCTACTGCAAGAGTTTCTGCATTACAAAACCATACCATCACTCTCCCTTTTTGGGATGATTTTTCAACCAGTATAGGTAAATTAGATACTGCATGGTGGACTGCTGGCAGCCAAGAGCAAGTACTTATTAAACCTGGCATTGGCATAGATCCACCTAGTTTAGGAGTTGCCACTTTTGATGGCGTTAACGCACTTGGCCTCCCCTACTTACCTGGCCCAACCGATGGCGGAGTTGATAGTTTGGTCTCTCAATTCATAGATATGACCCAGGTGCCAACTAACTTAAGAAACACGGTTTACCTCAGTTTTTTTTACCAGTTTGAAGGACTAGGAGAAGCTCCAGAAGAGGAAGATTCACTCATTTTATATTTTAAAAATAGTACAGGAGATTGGGACCAAATGTGGCCAACAAATCCAGGAGATAATTATAATAAAGACCCGACCCAATTTACAGAAATATTTATTAGAGCTGCAGATGCCAAGTATTATCATAACGAATTTCAGTTTATGTTTAAGGCCACTGGCCGCCAAAATGGCTGGATGGATAATTGGTTGGTGGATTATGTGTATATGGACAAAAGACGATCATCTACAGATAACTCCTATTTAGACCGAGCATTTACGGCTTTACCTAGTAGTATTTTTGACCAATACACGGCTATACCCTATGATGATTTTGTAGCTGCCAATAACCAAGACTTGCTATTTACCTCTACAACTACCAAACTGAGAAATTTAGAAAATTTTCTGCAGCCAATTACATATTCAGTAAATTTATATGATACTTTAAAAAAAGAATTGATTGAAAAAATTACCACTAACAAAGCATTAATTCTTTTTAAAAATGAGTTAGTAGATGTGCCTAGTAAAGCGCCAGACCCTGCTTTACTAGATAATAATTCAGACTCTCTTTTCTTAATGTTAGAGTACTCTGTTAACTCTAATGATAAATTTTTAGTAGACTCTATCTATAATAACGGAGCTGATACTGCTTTTTATAGCCACATAAATTTAAGGCAGAACGATACATTAAGAAGCTATTTTAACCTTAATGATTATTATGCGTATGATGATGGAACAGCAGAATATGCTGCAGGCATAAATCAACCATTAGGGAGTTTAGCTGTTCAATTCGAAGTACTTGTTGGCAAATACTTAAATCAGATTGATATTTATTTCCCTAACGTGCAAGGGGTGCAATCAGGTACGCCATTAGAGCTGTTTGTGCTAAACGATTTTGAAGGAAATGAGAACTCTTTGCTCCTAACTTCTAACATTGCCATTGAACACACGGGCATTAATCAGTTTATTAAGTTTAAACTACCACAACCTTTATTTGTAACCGATACATTTTTTATTGGCTTTACAAACCTATCCTCTAATCAGCAATGGTTGGCCGTGGGCTTAGATAAAAACACCGATTCCTCAGATAAAATATTTGTAAATGTGGATGGCACTTGGGTGCCAAATACAACCGTAAAAGGGAGCCTAATGATGCGGCCTCATTTTACGAGCGAAACACCAATTCTTGGAATTAATGAGCGAGCTGTTGGCAACTCTAAAGTCTATCCAAACCCATCACTAGGGAAACTTTTTATAGAGGATGATTATAATTCGATTAGGCTGGTAGATGTTCTTGGCAAGCCTATTCCGTTTCAATTTATATCCCCTTCACAAATATCTTTTACAGCTGATAAGCCTAAATTACTAATCCTTATTATCGAAACAGATGAAGGCATTAAGAGCCATCGAATTATAGTTTCGCCTAACCCATAATCATAGGCTTTAAACTAAAGCTTATAATAAATACAATAATGGCAATCCAGCCAAGTACTTTTTGCACTGGGCTAAGTGGTTCATTTACGTGTGCAGTTGGATGTTGCACTCGTATATACCTACCTACAATAAGTATAAATAAGAACCAACCACTATAGCCTGTTGCCGTAGGCCATACATAAATTATAGCCATTTGGGCTACATATATAGCCAATGCTATCATAAGCTGTGTTTGCTTTTTATCAAACACACGTTGCAATAAGTAAAATATTACGCCTATATATAAAAGCAGATCAATCAATAAATCTGATATCGGTTTATTAATTATAAAGGGGTTTATAAACCCCAAAAAGCCCACACCAAGCCCAGAATAAAAAATGGCTAAAAGGTAAAATCCTTTGGAGATATAGGAATGAATTTGAGCTCCAAACATTCCAAAAATTATATGGCCACCATCTAGCTGCCCAATGGGTAAAAGATTTAAGGCTGTAAACATTAATGCTAAAAATCCGGCCATTAGTAAAGGATAATGCATTAACTCATGATCATTGGGCATCTTTTCAATGTCTGCTTCAGGCACCCAATTACTTTTCATATACTCGAAGAGTATAGAAGAACCAATCTTAAACCCAACATCTCCTTCTTGATTCATAAATACCGTATCTCGTTCCATTCTAGCAGCATGGAGTGGAGCTATCTTTTCTAAGTCAGATTTAAGATAGAAAGTGTCTTTTGAATATACAATATCTTCATAATTATCTCCAAACAATTGATATTCGGGGTGAACCTCATAAATATATTCCTTTGCAGGCAAATTAGTAAAGCCGTATAATAACACGAGTAAAGCCACTACAAATCCAGCTAGTGGACCAGCAACACCAATATCAAACGTTTGAGAAATGGAAGAAATACGCTGTCTTATTCTAATAAAAGCGCCCATAGTTCCTAGAGACATTGTACCTAAAAAACCAAACCAAGCAGGGATGTAATAAGGTAAGGAAACTTTAACTTTATGATATCTGGCGGTGAGGTAATGGCCAAATTCATGCACTGTTAAAATCAGTAAAAATGGAATAGAATACTGAAACCCATCTATAAATTCACTCCAGCCCAAGGGCTCGGGCACATACAAAAACAGCCAGCCATGCATCCATTCTGCACCAGCCAAGGTTGTAGTTATAACAGTAGCAATAAATAGCCCTGCTTGAATTAACCTTCGTTTAACTACTTTATTCATCTCCTAAAATAGTAAATAATTCTTCTTGATTTGTAAGGTGCCACGTATGTAAGCCAAGTTTTTTTGCCGATTCTATATGCTCCGATGTATCATCAATAAATAAGGTATTTGATTTATTCAATCCTTTTTTTTCTAGTACCATTTCAAATATGTCTGCATTGGGTTTTCGCATTCCCACTTTATGCGAGTAGTACACGGCATCAAAATAATCTTGAATTTTCCGTCCTGAAGTTGCTTCAGTTACAATTTTATCAAATGCAGCAATATGAATCTCATTTGTCTTGCTTAGTACAAAGGTTTTTAGCTTAGGCCGTAATCGGCCAATCATCTGCAATCTATCCAATGGCAAATCGAGCAGCATTGCATTCCAAGCTTCATCTAAGTCCGAATCTTTAACGTTTACATTAAAAATATCCCTCAAGCCATTTCTAAATTTATCAGAGGATATTTCTCCTTTCTCGTACTGTTTAAAAACGGGTTCCTTGCTATGCTCTAATAATTGCTCTGTAGATAAACCTGTTGTGTTTGCGAAGGCTTCAATGGTTTTTTGAGGATCCAAATTGAGAATCACACCTCCTAAATCAAAAATAATTGTATCAATATTATTTGGTAATAATTTCACTGCACTCTTTCTTTGTGAATAGGTGGCAAAGATGTATCATTGCACTCCCAAATTCAAGGTGTTGAAAGAAACATTTTGAAGGAGGTTAATTACCTTTGAGGTATTAGAAATTCGAGCCTATCGAAGTAAAATAAATAGGGCCTATAGCTCAGTTGGTTAGAGCACCTGACTCATAATCAGGTGGCCCCAGGTTCGAGTCCTGGTGGGCCCACATTGGTTATCAAGCAGTTACGTTTATTAAAAATGTAACTGCTTTTTTATGTACAAACAATTTGACAAACAAATGTACCGTCAGATCGCTTATATCAAACATCTATGATATGAGTAAAACACTAAAAAAACTGAATTCAGGCTTAATTTCACAAGGTAGAGCCGATGGAATCGCAGAATTATTAAAAGAATCTTTAGCCAAGAACAGTAGAACCGCTTATGAAAGTGATTGGAGCCTATTTGAAGCTTATTGTAATGGGTTTGGCCTAGCATCATTGCCGGCAAATGTTGTAACTGTTGCAGACTTTATTAGCAACGTAAGAACCTTAAAAGGTGAAAGATATAAACCAAGTAGTTTACAGAGGTTCCTTGTAAGCATCAAAAGGAACCATAAGAGAAACAGCCATCCAGACCCAACACATAATGACATAATTCAAGAATTGATGCGTGGAGTTCGTAAAAGCGAAACACGTGGAATCAAACAGGCTGCCGCAATGAAGCTAAATAAGCTCATTGAACGAGTTACGACATTACCGAATACAAACAAGGCCATCAGGGACAAAGCATTGCTATTGATAGGCTTTGGTGGAGCATTTAGACGTAGTGAATTGGCATCTTTAAAATTAAGTGATGTGCAGGACACCGATTATGGCATTGCCATTACTGTTCGTAAATCAAAAACAGATCAGACCAGCAAAGGGATTATTAAAAGTTTTGTTTATGGCAAACTCCCTAATCAATGCCCGGTTAGGATATTGAAACAGTACATTGCAAAATTTGAGATACAACACAATGAACCACTATTCTTAAGGGTTCGTAAAGATGATATGATTATACGAAAACCACTTGGTGGAGATGGGGTGAATGGTGTTGTGAAAAGATATTTTCCAACCTTATCGGCTCATAGTATGCGAGCTGGGTTTATTACTGAAACTGCCAGAAAAGGAAGAAGCATCCCAGAGATAATGCAACAAACTGGTCATCGCTCTCAGGAGCAAGTTGCAGATTACATAAGGCTTGAACAAAATATTAAAAATAATGCTATTGTAGGTTTATTTTAACGTAAAGATACGGAGCAACTATATTATTTAACATATCGATCACCTGAAGCAGTAGCTATTCCGTACGCACTAAACACTTCATCAGAGTAGATTTTTTTATCTTCTATGAGTATTTCCACTTTAACGCTCCCGTTATTTGTGTCATTTTGTGCAGAAATATAGACGAAGCTATCTTCAAAAAATTTGTAATTAACTGAGCTTGGAATGTTAACGGTTTTTTGACCAGTATCTCCATTATTCCGGTTATACGTTAGCATAGCTTTACTGGCAGTTCCAGTAATAACGTATGATACATCATAATTAAAATCATAAACTTCATAATCATTTTCATCAAGATTCCAATTAAATCTCCTGTCCGTGTTATCAATTGGGGCAATATCTATAAGAACAAAATGCTCATCCGTTGTAATGGTCTCAGTTTTATGTGGTTCAACTGTTATAGTGAAAATATCTTTACCAGTTGCAGAAATTGAGACCGAAAAATCAGTATTGTTCTTAAAAAAATATTTTTCAGATAAATCAGGTTCAGTATAACAACCCGTTAAGGAGTTAAGAATTACCAAAGTGAATGCAATTCTTTGAAAAGCAAGACGAAACTGTTTGGGAAAAATCATTTGTTTGTTTTAGATAAATAATTACCAAGCAAAAGTCAGAGTCTCTGAGTTAAAAAGACTAAGTACATTGGCTTATAACCAATGAGCAAATTAACTTACGTCCAGTTTAACACTTGATAATTAAGTGTTATGCTAGGCTATTTTTCTTCAATTTAAATTTTGGACTCTATATGTAACCTTCTGTAACAATATCTTGCGGTAAGCCTACTCTCATAAAATATCTAGCGAAAGATTGCGAAAGATGTTCTCGATAGGGAGGCAATAATCTGACTCTTCCTTTTATTTTACTAGTAAGACTAACAAGGCTTTGATATTGTATTCCATAAACATTTCTAAAATCAACTACTTGAAAATCTGATAATGATTGTATTTCCATCTCAGAGTTAAGTAAATGATACCCTGGCAAAAAGCCTTTTCTGAGATTTTCAATAGCTTTCCTTTGGCTATTTTTTCCTTGTTGATCTTCTGGTAAGTTATTTAGAAATGTGTTGAGCGGATAAAAAGGGCAAACAAGAACAATCTCAATTTTATTATTTACAAGATCGCAAGATTGAGACAAAATAATAGAATCAATCTCTTTAATTTCTATTTCATTTTCTCCTTCGTCTACAATATTTGTTGGTGGAATTAGAATTGGACAATTATGGATAAAATCCCCTTGTTGCAAATCATTGCTTTCATCATCCAAAACTTCATACCAAGGATATGACATTTAATCCAATATTATTGATGGAGTGAAAGCAGAACGTTTAAGTTTAGCTTTGATAATTCGAGATGATTTAAAATTGAATTTAGCCACAATATCATAATCTCCCGTTAAGAAAGAATACTCTTCCATGTACTTTGATGGCATTTCTTCTTTAACACTCAAATTTGTAAAAATTGGCACGATGTTTTGATTTGTAAAAGCTTTTAAATCAATTAAATCACCATCAAAGTCGCTTACAATAGCTGGTATGCAATATTCTATTTTCTCTTTAAAAAGAGTTGTTGATGCGTCACTATTAGGATTAATATCAATGTAGAGAGGTATCATATTATTTGAATGATTTGTATAGTTTTCCAATGGTTATTTCTTTGAACAAATTACTTGAAAATGTATGCGCTTCACTTAACCAAGTTAATATATTTTCATCGTTTTTCATAGTTTCCTTACTTCGCAAAGATGATTGCATAACTATTCCATCTTCTTTTTGGGAATTTTGCCCCTTTTTAAGTGTAACGTATGAATTGCCCATTTCGGTTTCATAAAAGAAACCAATATCAAGATTAGATGGGTTTCCTTTATCTTTTAGGAAACCTTGGCTGAAATTGATATTGAATGATTCGTTAATGAAATCATTAACATTATCGTTTTTAAAATCGAATTTAAAAAAGTCTAAATAAAGCAGGGTTGGTGTAAACAACTCATTATTAGGAGGAAAAACTTTAAAAAATTCAGCTAGTAATATTTTGGCCCAATCATAAAAATCATCCCAATAGTAGTTTTCGTCAGTTGTGTTCAATGTAAGAATTCCAGGGCCAACCTGAACTAAGGGATATTGGTTCTTATCTTTTCTAAATCTGTGAACAGGATTATTTATTAAAATATCTGTTGGCACTTCTGGTGGAACCAATGACTCTCTTACAGGGTAATACTCCTTAATGGCTGAGTATAAATCACCTATCAAAAATTGATATTTGGTTAAATCCGATTTCTGTTTTATCTGCCACCTTAATTCAAAAATAACTTCTATTAGTGGTGCTCCAGGCAGTTTGCTCATATTATCTATTAGAATCCTTGGCAAAGCTATCAATAATATCTTTGCTTGAACTATTATGCTACAAAGTAACGTGTAATCTTGAACTTTTTACATCTCTAAAGTAAAGAATATTATTGAATTCTGCTAAATCACCCTCAATAATTCGGTCTTACTGAGGGTATAATTGATAATTTGCTTTATTTGTTGCAAGAGCCTTTAAATAGTTAACCCTTTCAATTAGGTCGTCAATTGTGTATTCGGAATAATCTTCGCGAGGTAAATCAAATTTATAAGGTGGTGGTGTTAATATAGGATCTGTGTAAACTACACATCCAATGGCTTCGAGCTCCTGTGCTAAGTCTTCAATCTGTTTTGGTGTTAATGATTGGTTTGCATACCAAGTGTCCCCAATGCATATAGAAACGACTCTTTCAAAACCTGGTATTAGATAGAATTTTACATCGCATCCCGTTAATCGGATCAAATCTTCATCTAGTATAGATTTATCAATCAATTCCTTAATTACCTTCATTTTTTGCTTGTTGTATTAGCTGAGCTCGTTCAGAAACCGGTAATTCAAGAAATTGCTTTAAAGTTACCTCGGCTGCAATGTCTAGATCAAATTTCTTAGGCAGAATAAAATCCAAAAGTTTGATGGTTGCATTTACCCTTTCTCGTGGAGACAATTTATCAAAATCAGCCTGAATCTTATCAAAGTTATCTGAGAATAGTTTTTGCACAAGTTGGCGAACATCAGATGTTGCTTTATTTAATGCACCCTTAGGCTTTCCGTTTGGATTTCCGCTTTTTCCTTTCTCAAATGGCATTGAATTCTATTGTATTTTACAATGGGTTATTCATTTTCCTTGTCATCCATCAAATCATCTAACAATGGAGAATTTGCTCTATCTACTGAAATTTGAGCTTGACGGGCGGTCTCATTTAAATCCTTCACCGCTTGGCTTAGCCTTAGAATGGTTTCCCCGGTTACTCGGTCAATATCACCACCATCAGGAGCAATTTTTTTAATGTAAACATGATATAAGGTATCAGTAATTAGCTCAAAGTCGTGTTGAGAAACTTCATTCAGGCCATCAACAAGCCATTGCTTTTTCAGTTCCTGTGGGGTTGCTTCTGAGCTTGCAGATTTTACTTCTAAATCAAGAAGTAGTTCCTTGAGGCTTCTTGGTGGTTTGGCATTGTATTTTTTATCATTCATAATTTAATAGTTTAAACCAGTCAGCGAGGGTGGCTCCTTTCCCAACCACCCATCGCTTCCCGGTCACAGAAAGAGACTATTCTTCTTTATCTTTTTTTATTTCTTCAACTTCTTCGTTAGTTAATTCAAGCTCCGTAGGAAGACCCATTTGGAGTAGCATTTCCTTTGCCATATCATAATTACCAGCGTGAGTTTTAAAATCTGCCTTTTGGTGAGGGGAAAGGTCATCTGGCGCCTCAAAAACAATTTCTTTGTTTCCTTCAAATGATGGATCATTTAGTATTATCACCCGGCTACCTCGGAAAGCATTCATTTTCTCCATCAATGCCATTGCGGCTGAGTTGAACTTTTTAAGAATTGGTTTAGATAGTTTCATACCAGTTTTGTGGTCAAAAAGGGGGCTTTCCTGAATTAACACATAAATCCACTCAGCTTCACACAGAGGAATTGGAAAACGAGGGTCTATGTTACATCTAGTCATCTTTTGTCGGCCTCTAACTTGGTCAATTCTTTCTTCCTCTAAGGAACGATGCGTGAATCCATAACTGGCTGGCTGGTCTCCAGGATCTAAGTCCGGGGCATATCTTGAGAGCCTTTGCGATTTATAGTTTGGATTGTCGGCCTCTTTTAATGCCTGTTGTGTGGATATTTCTCGTTGTTTTGCCATTATTTTAAATTAAGGGTAGGTTTATGAATCTTTGTACTGCTTCACTATAAGTGAGGTCGTATGCACGGGCATATTTTGTATTTATGCGTTCTCCATACGCATTGTCCAAAACTGCCATCATTTCATTCTTGCTCTTGCACTCACCACACTTTTTTATAACATCCTCCTTTATTGAATATGCCTCTGTATCACGGAGGGCAGGAGGTAAAGTGTCAAGGTTTTTTATTCGTTCAATTGTAGATATTTCACTCATTTTCGTTGGTGTTTTATTTTTTGAACATCAATTAGGCTGATTTCACTTTGAGAGAATCTATGATGACCGCCCAATGTAAGAGAAGATTGAATCCGTCCTTCACGGCTCCATCTCTTAACAGTATTAGTATGTACCCCCAAAATTTGAGCAGCTTGTTTTGTATTCAGAATAAAATCAGTTAACATATTCAAAAAGTTGAATTAACAGATAATAATGTGGCTTTCACATTATGTAATTAATAAAATAGTTGTTTGTTATTACCGGTGCTTGCTCTTCACTCCGGGTGCCATACAAAGTCTCTTTTATATGGCTGAGATATTAATTGCTAAGATAGTGCAATTTTCTATAAAAGCAAACAATATCACCGTATAATATACTGATATACAGTTAGTTAATAAGTATTATTATTACTTTGATAGTTTGTTAATAACACCAATAATGGTTTTGGAAATAAACAATAACGGTTGATTATTAAGGGTGAATAAATTCATCAAAGAGTTTAGTATTTTGACATTTGAGTAGGCTAGTGCAAAAGTGCAAGTACCCTATATACATTTTGCACTTTTGCACCTCTTAGCTTTTTATGCGAATAATACAATTCGCGTAAAAGCATATTTAAGCTATTATTTTTGCAGGTGCAAATTGAGTTTTGCACTAATAAAGATTGATTGAATTGCATAAACACTATTTTTTTGTTCTGGTGCAATTTGGTGCAAATTGCAAATTGCACTAAACTCAAATAAGTGCGAATATTAGTTTTGTTGTGCATTTCACTTATTATTTTTTTACCCCCTTATTTGCACTCGTTTTCAGCCATTTTGTAGAACAAATTATCCTTAATAAGAAGCCCACTTTCAGTAAACTTTCTTAGCCGACCTTTGGCCTTGCCATTGCTCCATTTCATTGGTTCGGCTTCCATGTGCTCGACAAGATCATTATAGGTGTACAACTTGCCTTCCACTAGCTCCAGTTGCTCAAATTCTTTATACAGTTGCTTTATTTTAGGATCTTCTAATAATGTATGCATAACCTTTTGCTCATTGAAGGCAAAATGAACCGGTTCAATCGGTGATTGTCTATTGAAATGGCTTGATACTTTGCTGGTCCCATTTTCATCTTTTTCAATTTTTAGCTGATGGTAAACCTTCCGTTCAAGTTGGCTTCCCAAATGCCCCCTTGTTTTGCCTTGTGATCCAGGATTAAAATGTAATGTTGTGAGTACACCAAACTCAAGGCTATCTGCCATTGACATAATCCATTCTACCAAGGCATTACTACCTTCTTCTTCATTTTGCCCGGCTTGCAAATCTGCAATTGTATCAAGAACCACCAGATCAGGTTGATATTTTTTAATGGCATACTCTACCAGTATTTGCTTTTTATCAATCTCTAATCCTCTAAGAGGAAAGGCTTTGAATTTGTTTGGCAGAGTATCAATGTTTGCAATTTTTAGAATCTTGTCAATATTTGATTTGAATAAATCTTTGGGCATTTCAAAATCAAATGCTAAAATTTTGGTCTCTTGATGTGCCACAAAACCCAAATTACTTTTCGTTTTTGGATTAATACAAGCTGCAATTGCTGACGAAATGAGCGCAGTTTTTCCAGTTTTACTATCTCCGGCAATATTGGTAATCTCTCCACTTCTACAGATAAGTGAACCTCCAAAACTTATTAACGGTTTAGGTATTGGATATTTACTACCTTCGGTGTGTACCAGAGAATTGCATAAAGACTCCAGTTTTTCAAAATCAGGCAACTCATTTGAAGAGTACAAACTTATCAGACGTTCTTTTTCACTTGCCAAAGATTCTCTTTTGGCATTAGCTTTTATAATTGCTTCTTTTCCTTGAGAAAATATTTGGCCTTCTGTCATTTGGGAACAATTGAAAAAAGCTTACAGGCAGCGGAAAATTCTTCCAACGACTCATAATTTTTTGGGTTTATCAATTCAGATTGGTGTTTTCCAATTGCATGAACAACCCTTTCTTGAAAATCGGTATGCGTCATTAGCTGACCAAACAAAATGTTCATTTGTTCAAATACATTAAGAACGGATTTTAAATTGTCAATTTCTAGACGGACAAACCCGTTTGAATTATTAGCGTAATATGATTGCTTGCTTCCAATAAGATTTTTCAATTTACTAATTGCATCGTAAGCATCTTTTGATGATATGTTTGGTGATTTTTCAGACATAGTTCGAGTGTATTAAGTGAATTTAATTGAAGATTTAACCCTTGATAATTAAGATTTATAAAGAGTTACTCAATTGTTACTTTTGGAGCTTCTTCAGGAATACCCTCCGCAATCCATTTGTCGATTTCTTCTACATCAAAATATAGTTTTTGAAAACGCTTTTTGTAGGGAATTCTACGTTCGCGTACGTACCGGTAAATCGTTTGGTTGTTTACATCTAATCTGATGCACAACTCCTTTAATGTGATGAATGTTTTTTCCATTTTTTGCGTATTTTTTTTAAATCATACGCAAGTATATGATAACCTTATGTGTCTGTTATAATGGTAAGGGGTAACTAAAAGGTAACTTATTTTATGCTGTTATATTCATCTAAAGCCATTTTATAAGCCTCAGGATGTTTAACTAATAAATCAAGACAGACAAGCAAATCTGATCGATATTGGGACCTAGAATTCTTGGTTCCAAGATAAAGATACTCTTGATACAACTTTTGCCCAGTTGTTCCTGGCTTGAACTGTCTTCCCCAATTAATAATTGTAGCCTTAAGTTTATTATTAGGGACAGATATTAAATTGGCTTCAATCATAAAGAAATAATACATAGCTTTTGCTTTCGTACTAACTTTGGATTCTGGAATTACTTCTCTTTCTGCTCTTGGAATTTTGTTTAATTCTTGCGTTAGATTATTTCGTTCATTGGGATCTAGACTAACGAGTGTTATTATGTCATCGGAACTTGCCGACCCTAGTATGAAGCCTTTCTTAATCAAGGTCGGTGCTAGTTTAGATTCAAATAGGCGCTCTGTAGGTGATAGCAATTTTTGAAATTCAATTTCTTCATAGAACCATTTGTAAATCTTTTCCTCATGGGTTGTGCAATTTTTAATTATTGTTTTCAGAATATTAAATTGCTCAATTGGAATACCAAAATGAATGTTATACTTCTTTATTTCATCACGTAGTTCGTCTGTCATTCCAATTTTTTTGAAGCTGCCCTAATTTTCTTTTTGTCATGAAGTCCCAAATACGTCCGGGTTATTTCTATGCTTGTATGTCCTAGTTGATCTGAAATCAATGCAATATCTTCTCCTTTATTTTTTAGCACGCTAGCATAAGAATGACGTGCTGAATAGGACGTAAGGTATTTAAGTTTATTTGCCGGAATTTTAACACTTTTACCAATTTTATGAATGTTGTTATTCACCCTTGATAAAAGATTATTTTTAATTCTATAAAGGGTTTCCTGGCCTTCTTTTCCTGTAATATATCCAAACACATACTTACAGTCGTTAATGCCCCTACGTTCAATAATATCAATCACCGAATCATTGAGTTGAATGGTAATCTCAACATTATCGTCTTTTCGTGTATGGCTTGTTTTGCGCCTGATAAATATTAACTCTTTTTCAATCAAGTCGATTTGCTCCCATTTGAGTAATACAATATCAAATACATTCATCCCTGAACAATAATAACTAAATAGCCAAATGTCTTTAGCTTCTTGCTCTGTTTCAGTTGAAACTTTGCAAGATTTAATCATTCTCACCTCTTCGATAGAAAGAGCCTTTCTTCCAACTTTTGGTTTACTTATTGGTATTTCAATTAGATTGTCTTTTTTCTTTCCAAATAATTTTTCGCTTTCTAAATCGTATGCGGTAACGATATGCTTAAAGGCTCTCAGGAACATGCCCTGCGTAGCCTCAGAATTTGGCTTTCTAATCCCTCTTTTTTGCATAAAGTTGACCCAACTTTTCACATAATCAAGAGAAATTCTATGTTGGGGAAGCTTAGCGCCTTCTAACCTTTCAAGTGCCCTTAAGCTTCCAAGTGCATCAGAGTAGCTTTTAGCAGTGCCAAGATTTTCCACAGTTTCAATTTTATTTAAAAATGCTAATTCGAGACTCCAATCTTTACGATTCTTGATGCCATCTTTTACTTTTTCAAAATCTTCAAAGGAAAAAGGGGAAATGTTCTTTGCTAGTTTCATCAGTTTTTCCTCTTCTTTTAAGAGTGCATTTCTGAGTTCCTTGTTTGAACCTTTGGAGTTGTTACTCATAATTTTTCCAAATCCCCTAGTGTTGCTAGAGGCATTTTCATTATCAATAGTAACTTTATATTGCCTGAATGTTCGATTGAAGATAACCCTTAATTTGATGGGATAATTGCCATCTTTCAATTTCCTTCTTTTATCTAATACAACTTTAACTGAAACCTCCATATTAATAATGTACAAACATTTGACAAACAAATGTAGCCAATCGTGCAATAGTAAGCAAATAATGAAATAGCAATAAAGTGTAGTTATTAAGCGTTAAAGCTGTATATTTACTATTGAAACAACAATAAAACACTAACGAAAATATAGGCGATAAACTGACTCATAATCAGGTGGCCCCAGGTTCGAGTCCTGGTGGGCCCACAAAAAGCAGCTTTCTTAATAGGAAGCTACTTTTTTTATGGAATCTTTCCTAAACTTTAAACTTAGCATCAAACATTTTATTGCTGGTAGCGGAAGTCATAAGTGCATAATTAAACCCTTTGTGAATGGCATAACCACCTGTTGTGCCATCTTTACGTAAGGCAAGAAAGCCAACTTGCAGATTTTTATAATTGGGTTCCTTTTTAATAATACGTTCAACCGCAGCTTTACAAGCTTCCTCGGGCTCGTATCCTTGGCGCATAAGCTCTACTACCAAATGGCTCCCTGCTACTTTAATAATTGCCTCGCCCATTCCAGTAGAAGTAGCACCACCAATTTCATTATCTATAAATAAGCCAGCACCAATAATAGGAGAGTCTCCTACTCGACCTCTCATTTTAAACGCAAGTCCACTGGTTGTACAAGCTCCAGAAATATCTCCATTCTCATCTTGAGCTAATAGGCCAATGGTATCGTGGTTTTCTACATTAATAATTGGTTTGTATTCTGATTTTTTCTTCCATTCCTCCCAAGCTTTCTTGGAATTTTCTGTTAACAGGTTCGTCCTTTTAAATCCTTGTTCTTCAGCAAACATCAAAGCCCCTTCGCCTACTAATAAAACATGTGGTGTTTCAGACATAACTTTACGAGCTACACTAATTGGATTTTCAATATGCTCCAATCCTGCAACACCGCCACAATTACCAGAAGGATCCATTATGCAAGCATCTAAAGTTACATGCCCATCTCTATCTGGCCTGCCTCCTAAACCTACCGAAGTATTATTTGGGTCTGACTCTGGTACTCTTACACCAATTTCAACAGCATCGATAGAGGCCCCGCCTTTGCTGAGTACTTCCCACGCAGCCGCATTGGCTTGCATTCCATGGTTCCAAGTAGAGATTACAGTGCTACTCCCCTTAGGTTTGTAAACATGGTCCTTTGCCAGTACTTGAGCCAAAGGTGCTACTCCAAATAACGAAGTAAATAAGGCAGACCTTTTGATAAATTTTCTACGGTTAAACATATATGTATTGGTTTATTTTTTAGTTATCATTTAAGGATGATGCTTGATCAAATAAATGTACTGATTTATTAAATGACAGGTTAGATTCAGGGTTTATTAATTGATAATACTCATTACCACCCCAACGTAAGCGGGCAATTTCTGCTTTGCAATAGACTGAAATAAGCTCCTTAGCTCCCGAATATCCGTTGTCGCTAAAATTTACATCCATTTGACGGCATGCTTTCTCAATTGATTTTTCTATGTGCGCATCCATTGAAAACGTATTGATGTAATCCTCTAAAGTAATCTCCTGTAAACGTTCTTTGTTAGCAGTATAATACGATAATACTAATGCTTTTAACACGCCATTATTAAAAACTTTTACGTAGAAGGAACTCGTTCGCGTGGTATCTAGTGGAACAAAAAAATCAGGCATAATTCCGCCTCCACCATACACCGTTCTTCCATTTAGCGTAGTAAATTTCAAAGAATCAGGAAATTGAATGCTATCCGCATTATAAAACTCACCATGGGCAAATCGCGAAGAGATATCGTGGGCATATTCTGTATTCACTTTTTCATACGATTTTTGAATACTCCTCCCCGAAGGCGTATAATAACGAGCAATGGTTAATCGAAGTTCAGACCCATCACTAAGTGAAATAGGCAATTGCACCAATCCCTTGCCAAACGAACGCCTACCAACAATTAAGGCTCTGTCATTATCTTGCAGCGCACCGGCTAGAATTTCAGAAGCAGAAGCGCTATACTCATCCACTAAAACAATCAATGGATTATCTTCAAATACTCCTCCACTAGATGATTTAAATTCATCATTAAATTTACCCATCTTCCCTTTTTGCGAAACAATTATTTGGTTCTCCTTTATAAATTCATCCGCAATTTTTTCTGCTTCTTTTAAATAGCCCCCAGGATTACTTTGTAAATCGAATACTAATTGGGTCATCCCATTATTGAGTAACTCCTTAATTGCGACTTTTACTTCTTTAGCACTTGAATTTCCAAATCGACTCAATTTAATATAGCCAGTTTGCTCATCTACCATATAAAATGCATCCACGGTAGATTGATAGATATTGCCTCTTTTAATAGTAAACGGCAACTTCTCTTGGGAAACAGGACGGTAAATTATTAGTTCAACTTGACTTCCTTTTTCTCCTAGCAACCTCGTAGTAACCCCTTTGGAAGTAATATCAATACCTGCAACTGCTTCTCCATTAACCGTAATAATACGGTCCCCTATTTCAATCCCAGCCTCATCTGAAGGGCCTCCTTTTATCGGTCTAACAACCGTTATGGAATCGTTTAACACATAAAACTCGATACCAATACCATCATAATTTCCGTTGAGTTGAGCGTGTACCTGATTAATTTCTGAGATGGGGATATAAGAGGTATGAGGATCAAGCTCTTTGAGCATTCCTTTAATACCTTCTTCAACCAAGAAATCAACATCTACACTATCCACATAGTTGTTATCAATGCTTAAAAGCACCTCGCGCATTTTCTCGATGGCTCCGCCAGCTTTCTTAGTTTTAATAGGTTTATCTACAAATTGAGCTCCTATAATTACGCCAATGGCAAGCGCTAGCCAAATGGGTTGTGTTATTTGTTTTTTTGAGTTGTTATGCATTATTTAATTTCCAATTTACTGTATTTATTAACTCATTGGCCTGTGTCTCACAGACCAATTATCCAGACCTGTGATGCACAAGTCAAGGTAATAACATTAATCATGAGGCGTTTTAAAATTTCGCATAAAAAAAGCCACATAAAGTGGCTTTAAAAGTACTATTAAAATTAGAGATTATCTCAAGTC